>JAGRHM010000088.1 GCA_020445005.1 Candidatus Competibacteraceae bacterium
GCCGCGTGCATGCCGGGCTGAACAAGGGCGAAGCCCGCAACGCGCTGGCCCGCGCCGTGTTCTTCAACCGGCTGGGCGAAATCCGCGATCGCAGTTTCGAGCAGCAACGCTACCGGGCCAGCGGCCTCAATCTGGTGACGGCGGCCATCGTGCTGTGGAACACGGCCTATCTGGAACGGGCAACCAAAGCTTTGAACGAGCACGGCAAACCAGTAGACGGCACGCTGTTGCAATACCTGTCACCGCTGGGGTGGGAACACATCAATCTGACCGGCGATTACCTCTGGCGCAATAGCACCAAAATCGGCGCGGGCCATTTCAGGCCCCTACGACCGCTGCAACCTGCTTAGCGTACTCTGCGATCCGTTTTCTGAGACGACCCCAGCTAACGCAACACAACCCCCTATGTTACACAGACCATGACAGCTTGATACAGTGCATGCTACGTTTTTTTCACAATTATTATGTTTGACTCTGAATTAAATGGATTTAGCGATCCCTCCTACAAAAAAAATCGCTTAATAATTATGAAAATATAAAAAATTAATGACAACATTTATAATGTTGGCCCACTTGTTGTAAGACTCTTCCCAAGTCAACACGGCAAGCGAATTCTTCCCTGCCGAAAAACGGTTGCCAAGTGGCCTCGAACGCAACTCGATCAGCTCGAAAGGCAACGCTCCTATCTCTCGATAGGGAAAATAATGCGGATTTCATCCGCGCATGACTACCAAAGTGAAGAGGAATCAACTGTGGAAGCACACAAACTCTGGCAGTTTCCAATCAAAGAATTTCATCGTATTCCTCGCGGCCTGCTTGGTCCCGGTGCCTATGAAATGGTGGGGCTGGAAGCCAACAAGCTCGGATTCAAGCGCTGCGTACTCGCCACTTCCGGTTTGCGCGGCACCGGCATTGTCGAAGACATCGTTGGTAAACTCAAATATCGGGATATCGACGTTGTGGTCTATGATAAGGTTGAGTCCAATCCTAAGGACTATAATGTCATGGACATCGCTGACCTCTATACTCGCGAGAAATGCGATAGCTTTGTCTCGGTCGGCGGCGGTAGCGTAACCGACGCCACTAAGGGCGCGCGCATCGTCGTCTCCCACGATGGCCGCAACATCAACGAATTCGACGGTTTTAACAAATCCGAGAATCCCAATAATCCGCCGCACATCGCCATCAATACGACCGCCGGCACCGGTTCGGAAACCAGTTGGGCCTATGTCATCACCGACACCACCTCGGAAAAGGCCCCCTATAAATGGCTGGGGCTGGACGAAAACGTCCCAGTAACACTGAGCATCAACGATCCAGTTCTGCACTTTTCCATGCCGCAGGACTTGACTGCTTTCTGCGGTTTCGATGTGTTGGCTCATGCTTCCGAGCCTTATGTTTCGCGAATCGACTTCATGCCAAGTTTGGGCAGCGCGCTGTTGGGCATCGAGCTGGTGGCGCAGAATCTGCGTCGTGCGGTGCTAGAGCCGCTGAATTTCGAAGCCCGCACCAATATGATGTACGCCTCCTACGTCTCGGCGCAGGCGTTCAACAGTGGCGGTCTCGGCATCATTCACTCCATTTCCCACGCGGTCAGCGCCTTCTACGATTCGCACCATGGCTTAAACAACGCCATCGCCCTGCCCCGCGTCTGGGAATACAACATGCCGACCAATTACAAGCGGTTCCGCGATATCGCCAAGGCGATGGGCGAAAACGTGGACGGTTTGTCGGATATCTCCGCTGCTGAACGAGCTGTGGAGGCTGCGATCCGCTTGAGCAAGGACCTCAATATCCCGGCCAACTTCGCTAGTGTCGGCCCCTACACCAAGTCGCGGATGGGCCAAGGACGTTATGCCGAACTAAGCAGCGCGAAGATTGCCGCCGATGATCGCGATATCGACCGCATCACCCATCATGTGCTAGGCGATGGGTCAACGCCGGGCAACGCTCGCGAATGCACCTATGAAGCAGTAGCGCCAGTCGTGCGCCATTCTCTAGTCGGCGCTTACTAGAACGAGCGCCTTTTGGGTTCTAAGCTCAGTATTGAGCCTTTCCCTTGATGACCCGGATTCTCGGCATCCACCGGGAGTCCGGGCGTGGAGTTGGCGCATGTTCGCATCGATCGAGCAAACCATCGCGCAGTTGCGCGATCAGCAGTACTTGTGCGACCGCAAACTGGCGACCGTTGCTTTCTTAGCCTTGCAAATGCGCAAGCCGATCCTGATCGAAGGACCGGCGGGCGTCGGCAAGACCGAACTGGCGAAAGCGGTAGCGGCTGCTTTGGAGCGTCGGCTGATTCGGCTGCAATGTTATGGCGGGCTGGACGAGGCGCACGCGCTTTACGAATGGGAGTATGGTAAACAATTACTTTACACACAGATTCTGCGCGACAAGATCAGTCGCCTGTTCGAGGGCGTCAGCGATCTGCATGAGGCGGTTGCGCAATTGCATCTGCACGAGGATGTGTTTTTTTCGGAGCATTTCATGGTGCGCCGCCCGATCCTTCAGGCGATCAGCTCCCCTGACCCCGTGGTGCTGTTGATCGACGAACTCGACCGCGCCGAGGAGCAGTTTGAAGCCTTCCTGCTAGAAGTGTTGAGCGATTTTCAGGTTACGGTGCCCGAGCTTGGCACGGTCAAAGCCGCCACAATCCCTTACGTCATCATCACCAGCAACAATACTCGCGATCTGAGCGACGCGCTCAAACGCCGCTGCCTGCATTTATTCATCGGCTATCCGGACGAGCAGCAGGAGTTAGATATCCTTCGGATGAAAGTACCGGCATTGCGAGAAACATTAGCGGCCCAAGTCGTTGCGGTGATCCGCCGGTTACGCGCTTTGGATTTACGCAAAGCGCCCAGCATCAGCGAGACATTGGATTGGGCGCAGGCGCTAGTGCTGCTCAACGCCGATGCTCTGACCCCAATGCTGTTGGAGGAAACGCTGCATCTGTTGATCAAATACGAGCGCGACACCCAGCAGGTCAATGACCAGTTGTCGTGGATTGGCGAGCCGCTGCAAATGCAGCGTCCGCCGGTGATTCCCTCGGCCATCGAAACTTCGCTGCATCCGCCAGCGCGGCCCGCCGAACTGGATGTGAACTATCTGGAGCAACGCCGCCAGGAACATACCGCCCGCTACTTCACCAGCTATCGTGGCCGCACCGATGGCCGCACCGGTGGATGATCATGGACGCTGTGATTAACCGCTTCATTTTTCTTCTGAAGAGTTGGGGAGCGCGGATTTCGCCTGCCGAGTCGCTGGACGCGCTGCAGGCGTTAGCATGGGTCACGTTGCACGACCGCGACACGGTGCGCACGGTGCTGCGAAGCACCCTGATCAAGGATTTGCACGACTTGCCCGCCTTCGAGGAACTATTCGAGCAGTTCTTCAGCTTGTCCAAATGGTCACCCGCGCCTGAGTCAGTAGCGGAACCACTGTCGCAAAACAAGACCGCGCCAGAGTCTCTGGAAACAGTCGCTGAGCAGGACATCGCAGGTGGTCGCCCCGACAGCGACAACGCTCATGAAGACGCGCTCGACATTCGCGACTATTTCGATGACGCGCAAATGGTCACCCATTTCAATTCACATCAGGACGCTAATGATCTGCGTTTGGCTGAGTTCAGCCAGAACCTTGTGTTGAGTCGTAACCGGGACTTGCTGGATCAGGTAATGCAGAAAGCCATGCAATTACTGAAAGTGCGACGGGTAAAGAACGTCGGGCGAGTAGGCGAGTTGAACTTCAGCGAGGCTATTGCCGCGCTGGATGCGGATGTGATCGCCGATGCAGTGGCTGACTTGCTGGATGAACTCAGTGACCTGGACGTCGACGAGAACCTGATCAAACAGTTATCCGGTTGGTTGGACGGCAATATTGCCAATCTGCCGGAGCTGCTCAAGCGTCATCTCGAAAGGGAACTGGCGCTGCAACCCCCCCCACAAGTTCCCGAACGACCACGCCGCGCCACGCATGATTACCGCTTCTCGGAAAAGGAACGTCGAGAAATGACCGAAATCGTGCAGCGGCTATGCCGACGGATGCGCGGCGCCCGTTCCTATCGCCGACACATTAGCCCTCATGGCCGGATCAGCGTTTCACTCACGTTGCGCCGCAACATGAAATACGAAGGCATCCCCTTTCAGCCGGTCATGACCCATTACCGCGATGAGAAACCCCAGTTAGCGGTGATCTGCGATGTCAGTCTGTCAGTGCGCAACACTGCCCGCTTCATGCTGCATCTGGTCTATAACCTGCAAAGCCTGTTCGGTCAGGTGCGTAGCTTCGCGTTTGTCAGCGACTTGGTAGAGGTCAGCACGTATTTCGAGCAACTGAACATCGATGAGGCGATTACCACGGTGTTCAATGGCAGCCTACTGGACACCGATGTGGACAGCAATTACGGCTACGCCCTGATGTGCTTTCATAACCGCTATTTAGCGGCGGTGACTCGGCAAACCACCGTCATCATTCTCGGTGACGGGCGTGGCAACCGTAACCCACCCCAAGCGTGGGTACTCGAGGAAATTCGCCGCCGCGCCAAGCAATTGATCTGGCTGTCGCCGGAACCCCGTGGCAGTTGGAAGATGGGCAGTTGCGATATGCCGCTGTACGAGCCGATCTGCCACCAAACCGAAGTGGTCCGCAGTCTGCAGCAGCTCGGTCGGGTGGCCGAGGATCTGCTGCGACGGTCGGTAACGCAGCATTGATCACGGAGCGTTCCCTGCCATGATGTTGTCACGTCGCCGCCATGCGTTGCTAGTTGATGGTCTGGAGCAGCGCGCCGCACCGCTGGCCGCCAGCGCGCACTTCCAGCTTTACGCGCTGACTTCCACGATGCCGACAGATGAACTGATCATCGTCCACGATTTCAGCGCCGCGCAAATCGATAACAATCTCGGCTATTACGTGGTGACCGAGTTGTTGCCGCTGCTGGCGGGGCAGCGTCAGCGCATCGATAGCGGTTACAGCGAACAGGATGAATTCGAGCGTTCGGTGGGCGACATCGTGCGTTCCATGGCTGGCAACGAGCGCCGCGCCTGGCGGCTGTTCTACGCCAACACGCTGAAGGCAACGCAGGCCAGCGCCGGTTTGACGCAATCACGGGGGCAACCTAACGAGATCGCCAACGACTTCATCGGCCTATTTGGCGCGATTTACCGGTATGCGCTGAATTTGATCGAGGCGCTGCCCGCTGCCGCGTTGCCGCCAACCGTACTTGATGTGGCGACCTGTTTTGGTTTTTTCCCGTTGCTGCTGGCGCGCGTGAACGGCTCAACGGGAACGCTGGGCGACATTGCCGGTTGCGACGTAAATCCGGCCCTGATGGGATTTGCCG
>JAGRHM010000089.1 GCA_020445005.1 Candidatus Competibacteraceae bacterium
GTCGTTTCCCGTAGTTGCAGGGGATTCATTTCGCCCAGCCCCTTGAAGCGGGTGACATTGACCTTGCCTTTCTTCTTCTCTGCGGCAATCCGGTCGAGAATGCCCGCTTTTTCCGCTTCATCCAGGGCGTAAAATACCTCCTTGCCAACATCAACCCGAAACAGCGGCGGCATGGCGACATGGACATGCCCGGCTTCCACTAGCGGTCGAAAATGGCGCACGAACAAGGCGCACAGAAGCGTGGCAATGTGCAACCCGTCGGAATCAGCATCGGCAAGGATGCAGATTTTGCCGTAGCGCAAACCATTCAACATTTCCGAACCAGGATCGACGCCGATGGCCACCGCAATGTCATGCACTTCCTGCGAGGCCATCACCTCAGCGGAATCCACCTCCCAGGTATTGAGAATCTTGCCGCGCAGGGGCATGACCGCCTGGAACTCGCGATTGCGCGCCTGCTTAGTGGAGCCGCCGGCGGAATCGCCTTCCACTAGAAACAGTTCCGTGCGCGCCAGATCCTGGGCAGTGCAATCGGCCAGCTTGCCGGGCAATGCCGGGCCGCTGGTCACCTGTTTACGCACCACCTTGCGACTGGCCCGCAACCGCTTCTGGGCGTTGGCCAAAGCGAGTTGCGCGATGCGCTCGCCGGTTTCCGGGTGCTGATTCAGCCACAGACTCAGGGCGTCCTTGACGACGCCACCGACAAACACCGCGCATTCCCGCGAGGACAGGCGTTCCTTGGTCTGTCCGGAGAACTGCGGATCCTGCATCTTGACCGAGAGGACATAGCAGCACCCTTCCCACACATCCTCGGGCGCGATGCGCAACCCACGCGGGGCCAGGTTGCGGAAATCGCAAAATTCGCGCACCGCGTCGGTCAGACCACCGCGCAAGCCGTTGATATGCGTTCCGCCCAGGGGCGTGGGAATCAGGTTCACATAGCTTTCCGTCACCGGTTCACCGCCCTCCGGTAACCAGGTCAACGCCCAATCGACCGCTTCGCGCTCGCCGTTGATATGACCGATAAACGGCGGATCGGGTAACAGAGTCGTTTTGCCCAGCGCTTCACGCAGATAGTCGGTCAGGCCATCCTGGTAATGCCAGAGGAGTTGTTCGCCGGTGGCTTCGTCGTTGAATTTAACCTTCAAGCCCGGACAGAGCACCGCTTTGGCGCGCAGGACATGTTGCAGGCGGGGAATGGAAAACCTGGGCGAATCGAAGTAACGCGGCTCCGGCCAGAAGCGCACCGTGGTGCCAGTGGTCCGGCGCAGCGCGGGTCCGATTTCCATCAGATCGGATATTTTATCGCCGCCAGCAAAAATCATCTGGTATTCCTTGCCATTGCGTCTGACCCGCACTTCCAGGCGACTGGACAGGGCGTTGACCACCGAGACCCCGACTCCGTGCAGACCACCGGAGAACTGGTAGCTGCGATCGGAAAATTTACCGCCGGCGTGCAGACGGGTGAGGATCAGTTCGACTCCGGGAATGCCTTCCTCGGGGTGAATATCCACCGGCATACCACGTCCGTTGTCCTCAACCGCCAGCGAGCCGTCGGCGTGCAGGGTGACCGCAACCGTTTCAGCATAGCCGGCGATCGCCTCGTCTACGCTGTTGTCGATGACTTCCTGAGCCAGATGATTGGGGCGCGTGGTGTCGGTGTACATCCCCGGTCGCTTGCGAACCGGGTCCAATCCACTGAGGACTTCAATCGCGGAGGCGTCATAGGCGGCGTTCATGCGGTGCGTCGGTATCCAGGACAGTTGGGAGTGACAAGCCATCGCCCAGGTTCTGGGCGGATGCGCATTATACGCGAGACGACGTGCGGTAAAACGGGGATGAAGCCGCTGCCCGGAAGTATTGATTTTGTAAATAAAGATTAGTAGTGGATGTGCGCAGGGCAGGCTGACCGGTGTTCCGGCACCCCAGATATTACGAAGTCACCCCGGCCGCAGCCAGACGTTGAAGAATCTCCAGGCTTTCCTGAGCGCACTCGCGCCACGCTGACGAATCCTCGCCGGCAATTTCGCTGTTCCCATTCAAAGCCGTGCTCTGGGTGGTCAGCATACCTAGCACGGGTTGCAGGCGATCGGACAGTTCTCGCAACTCTTGTTCAAGCCGCGCCAGTTTGTTTGTAGCTTCTCGACTTTCGGTAATGCTGTAGAAGAGCGAGCAGATCTGGCTGGGTTTTTCATGACCCGGTTCAAACAGCGGGATGGCGCTGACCCGCAGCCAGTGTTTTTCGCCGGACAGGCGATGCCGCCAACCCATTAGGACTCCCTTCACCGGTAAACCTGTGTGCAGGGCAATTTGCCACGGATGCTGCCCGGTTGGCCACTCGGCTCCATCCTCGCGAAGCGCCTGCCAGTCTGGATCAGCGGTCATCCGTCCAGTCTCCAGGTCACGCGATAGACCCGGCAAGCATTCAGCAGCCGGGTTGGCGGAGGTGATGTCACCGTTAGTATTCTGGTAAATGACTCCTTCCGCAACAGCATTATACAGTTGACAATATCGCTGCTCGCTGGCTTGAGCTTTGGCCGCGTCTTTTTTACGAAACGATAAATCCAGAGCGGTGAAGGTTATCCCTTCATCGGGACGGTTTGGGTGCAGTGACGAGGCGCTAAGCAGGACAGGAAAGACCGTGCCATCCTTACGCCGCCAGCGCGTTTCCATTACTCCAACGCTTTGTTTGCGGATCTGTTGGTACAGTTCTCTACCAACGGCATCGAATTCTTCGGCCGAAGGATACAACAGGCGCGCGCTTTGTCCGACTAACTCCTCTCGAGAATAACCGAGTGTTTTACAAAGTTGGTCATTGACTTCGAGAAGTGTGCGTTTGACGACCCGGCTGACGCCGACCGGCGCAGCGCGATAGAGACTGGCAATCAGCGTTTCGCGGTCGGACAGCATATTTTGAACGGTTTTAAGTAATCCGATATCAATGAAAGTCAGCACTACGCCAGCGACCGCATTGACGCCGACGTGATAAGGCAGAATGCGCATCTGCAGCCATTCGCCGTTGCGAGTACGCACTTCCCGTTCCCTTTCCGTGCTTCGAAGCGCGACTTCCTGGACTAACTCCGGTAGATCATCATCCAACAGATTATGTGTTAGATGTTTGATTGGACGACCAATATCGCCATCCAGGATATTAAAGACACGTTGGATTTCAGGAGTAAAACGGCGGACGCTCAGATTTTCGTCAAGGATCAGCGTAGCAATGCGGGTGCTGGCCATCAGATTGTCCAGATCATTAGTCAATTCGGTCAACTCCATGATCTTGCTCTGGTGTTCGGCATTGACCGTATGCAGTTCCTCGTTGACCGATTGCAATTCCTCGTTGGTGCTCTGCAACTCCTCATTACTGGCTAGAAGCTCTTCGTTGGTGGCCTGTAATTCTTCATTCGAGGTTTCCAGTTCTTCAATCGTGGCTTGCAGGTTTTCCCGCGAAAATTGCAGCTCCTGTTCCAGGTCGTGAATACGCTGTTCAGCCTCCAGATTGACATCGTAAACGGGGACACCCGTCGAAACAGACTCTTTCGATAAAGTAGTTTCTTCGATAAAAACCGCCGCTAATGATTCCTGGCCTTTCTTGCCTGGGAGAGGCTGAATCCGAATCTGCACTGTCTTTACTTCGTCGCGCCAGTGAATGCGGATATTGGTGTATTTGATTTCCTCGCCGGTCTTGAAGACTTTTTGCAAGCCCGTCGCTAGAGGAATCGCCAAGTCTTTTATAACATTCTTGGTAATATCATTGGTCTGTCGACCCGAAGGCCGCATGAAATAGCCATCCGAGTTACCCAGGATATGCAGCGGCTCCATCTGCTCGTTGACCACCACCGTCAAAGGAACATAATCCTTAGCTAATAGTTGCAGGAAGCGTTCTAGCAAGCGTTCTTCGTCATGACCGCGCCAGGACCCGTTGGCCGAGCGAAGGTGGGGTTGCCGGGCAAGGGGAACTCGAGGGATGCCAGAAAAATCGGCATTACTCATCGGACGCCGTTTACCTTTAGCGGCGTAGATTCGGAACTTTTGATTCAGCGGTTCAAAGAAGTCAGCCATATCGCCTGTTGTTTCGCTGCTGCCTAACAATAAGATTCCTTGGGGATTGAGTGAGAAATTCATCAATTCCAGCGCTTTGCGCTGCAGTACGGGTTGCAGATAGATGAGCAGATTGCGGCAACTGACCAGTTCGATATTCGTGAAAGGAGGATCCTTGATAAGGTTGTGCTGGGCGAAGACCACCATCTCACGAATAGAGCGGTCGATGCGGTAAGAGTCTTCCTTGCGATGAAAGTACTTGGCGAGGAGCCCGGGCGGTAGGTCAACGACGATGCTTTCCGGGTAAACGCCATTGCTGGCCCGCATGATCGCACTACGATCGATATCAGTGGCAAAGATCTTAATCTCAATTCGTTTGCCCATCTGTTCGAGAATCTCACGGCTTAACATGGCGAATGAATACGCTTCCTCGCCAGTTGAGCAGCCTGCGATCCAGAGGCGCGCCTCGCGACTTTGCAAACGGGCGAAAAGCTGAGGCAGGTGATGAATTTCGAGGTCTTCAAACACCTCACGGTCGCGGAAGAAATTGGTTACGCCGATCAATAGTTCACGATAGAGCGATGTCACTTCACCCGAGTAGCTCTCCATCAATCTTACATAATCGCGTAGATCATTGATCTGGTTGACGGTCATGCGTCGTTCAATGCGTCGGACCACTGTGCTGGGTTTGTAGAAAGCGAAGTCAACTCGGGTCCGCTCACGCAACAGAGCAAAAATTCGCGCCATGCTGTCTTCGTCCGAGAGTAGAACGGGCGGACGGTCGGTTTTCAGCGCATAGGGGTGGCGGATGAACGACAGTAGACTGGCGGGCATTTCCTCGGGGGGTAGAATGAAATCAGCCAAGCCTGTGGAAATAGCGGCGCGAGGCATGCCATCGAACTTGGCGGATTCTTCGCTTTGCACCATGACCATGCCGCCCGATTCCTTGATGGCACGGATGCCGCGCACGCCATCGCTGCCGGTGCCGGACAGAATAATCCCAATTGCTTTCTCACCTTGGTCGTCAGCCAGGGAATTTAAAAATACGTCGATAGGCAGGTTAAGTCCGCGCGAATGATCAGATTCGCTTAACAATAATTTGCCATGAAAAATCGATAGATTTTTCTTCGGAGGGATAAGATAGACCGAGTTCGCTTCGACCAGCATCCCTTCTTCGGCGCGCCGCACGGTCATTGCCGTGCGCTTGGACAGCAGCTCGACCATCATGCTTTTGTAATTCGGCGAGAGATGCTGGATCACAATGAAAGCCATGTTGCTGTCGGCGGCCATGTGCGTGAAAAACGCTTCCAGCGCCTCCAGACCGCCCGCCGAAGCGCCGACTCCCACATAGAAGAGCGGCTTTGGTTTATCTGTGGGATTCAAATCAACACCAACTTCTTGATTTTGCATTTAATCACATGCTCGGGATTTATAACCCCTCCTCCTCATAAGAGAGGGGTTGGGGAAAGATCAGACGGGTTTCTTCAAGTCGCTGGTTTTTCCAACCACTTGACCATGGCGTCTGTTGCATGCACGACGTTTGGGCAATACAGGTCCAGAAAGCCCTTGTCCAGTTCCCGGTCCATCGGTGTTTGTTGAGCCGCGACCAGGGCGCGGGAGCCATCGAAGTCCACGAAGGCGAGGCGCAACGTGAATTCCTCCGATGGACGACCAAAATCAGCCCCCGGCAGCGTCGCTACCCCGGCTTCTTCCAGCAACCGTTCACACAGGGTAGCGCTGTCATGAATGTTACGAGCGGTCAGCCGGTCGCGCAAGGGACTAAAATCCGGGAACAGATAAAAGGCGCCGACCGGCTCGGAAACTCTTGCGCCACTCGCTTTCAGTCGTCGCCAAACGTATCGGCCGAGATGGCGCAAAATGCGGCGGGATTGCGCCAGATACTGCTCAATCTCCATGCCGCCCTCGAAGGCGCGCACGGCGGCATACTGAATCGGCGCGCTGGTGGCGGTAAAGGTCTCGCTGGCCACCACGGCCATCGCGTCCAGCAGCCAGCGCAGGGTGTGAGGAAAGGTGAAAGTTCCCAAGCGCCAGCCGCCTGCGCCACACCATTTGGAAAGTCCGCCACTGATAATGGTGCCTTCCGGGTAGAAACGGGCGATGGAAACATGCTGACCCCGGTAATGCAGTTCGCCATAGATCTCGTCGGAAACCAGAACCACCTTGTATTTTTTAGCAACCCGGGCCAGCGCCTTGAGTTCGTCCGTGGTATAGGTATCGCCGGTCGGATTAGCGGGATAATTAAGAATCACAATGCGTGGGCGATTGGGATCATCGCGGCATAATCGATCCAGTTCCGCCGGCATGAGCCGCCAGTCGTTTTCCGGATGGGTGGGCGCCCAGTGGATTTGCCGACCAATGATTTTAGCCTGGGGCGCATAGGAGACCCAGCTCGGGGTAGGGATGATCAGATCGCCGTAGTAAACGAGCTGCAAAACGAACATTAATTCCTTGGAGCCGGGTCCGATCAGTACATCCTCGCCGCTGCGTTCGATGCCGTGCAGGCGGTGGTGGTAAGCAGCGACCGCTTCGCGCAGCGCCCACAGTCCGCGCACCGCCAGGTAATCCTTCTGATGGGCGTGGTTGCGCAATTCCTCAACAACGGGTTGTGGTACGGGAAAGGGCGACTGACCGAGACCGAAACGGTAGATTTGCCGGCCCTCGCGGATCAATTGGGCGCTGCGTTCATTGATGGCCAGGGTAGCGGAAGGCTTGAGGCCACGCACATTCAGGTTCAAGTGAATATCGGGCACATTGGAGGGATTGGGACGTTTGGGCATGGAAACAGTGCCTGACTGAGTCGATAAGGTCGACAGCGTCGATGAATGTAATGGAAGTTAGAGAAATGATAGTCCGTTTTCCTCGGGTTGACCTGCTGCGAATGGAAGTGTGTCATCTGGCGTGAGGGTGCTTTAAACCCAAATCATGCCCAGTGCGGTGATCGCCAGTAACAAACCCATGACTGTATTGAACTGGCGCAACCGCGCCCCCTGTTGCAACTGATTTTGCAAGGCCGCGCCGAGGACGGCCCAGCAGGCGATGCAGGGACCCGCGATCAACAGAAAGCACAGGATTACCGCCAGGGTCGCCAGGGTCTGGTCGCCCGCAGTGATCGGGAGCAGACCGGGTAGAAAGGACGTTACCGCGGTGATCGCCATCATCCAGGCCTTGGGGTTAGCGAACTGGAATAACATCGCTTCGGCGGTGGTCAATGGACGACCGATCGCTCGCGCATCCAACCGAACGCCCGACGCACACAACTCCCACGCCAGCCACAGCAAATAACCCAACCCCAGGACGCGCAAAGTCGGCTCCAGTCCTGGCACCGCCAGTAACAATGCGGCAACGCCCGCCCCAGCTAGCCCGATTAACAAGCCCATGCCCGCCAGAATCCCCGCCATGACCGGTACAGTGGCGCGCAGGCCAAACTGGGCGCCGGTAACGGTCAGTATCAGATTATTGGGTCCTGGGGTAATCGACATGGTAAAGGCAAACAGCGTCAGGGCGGCCCAAGGGGCGAAGGAAAGCGATTCCGGCGACATGACAGCGACTCCTCGACAGGGATAACGAGGGTGTACATTATCGTGTCAAACCAGTACAGTGCAGATACAATTTTAAAGACAATCACTATTCTGTATTGAACACTTTCTCCTGACTGGCCTGGAGTTGCCGCCATGACACTTCACGAAAGCACAGAAATTCATCCTGCGTCGCCACGGGCTAAAACAACGCACTGGGCGTCATTAACAGGCGAGTCGGGCATGACTCTGGTGGAGCGGCTGTGCAACGAATTGCGTCATCGCATTGACCAGCGACTGTTGCGTCCCGGCAGCCGCCTGCCTTCGATCCGGCAGTGTGCTGATCGGCATGGCGTGTCACGCTTTACCGTGGTCGAGGCTTACGAACGGCTGGTAGCTCAGGGCTATCTGGAGTCCCGGCGCGGTTCCGGCTTCTATGTGCGTGAGCGCCGCCCGCTGATCGCGTCGCCCATGGTCGCTGCGCCGCCGCCGACTCTGGATGTAGTCTGGCTGGCGCGGGCCATGTTCCAGGAACTGCCGCCGGAACGAATGCCCGGCTCTGGTTTGTTGCCGCCCGACTGGCTGGACAGCGCGTTGCTCGGTCGTGGATTGCGGGCGGCGATCCGGGGCGAGAGCGCGCCATTGCTCAGCTATGGTGAACCGCAAGGCTATGCGCCGCTACGCAGTCAATTGCAGGTCAAACTGGCTGAAATCGAGATTGCCGCTGCCCCCGAACAGATCGTTCTTACCGCTGGGGTAACGCAGGCGCTGGATCTGATTGCCCGCCAGTTTCTGCGACCGGGCGACGCCGTGCTGGTGGATGATCCCGGCTGGTTTCTAATGTTCGGCATGTTCGCCGCGCTGGGCGCGCGCCCTATCGGCGTACCGCGCCAGAGCGATGGCCCCGATTTGGTGGTGCTTGAACAGCTCTTGCAAGAACATCGTCCGCCGCTGTATGTCACCACCTCGGTCCTGCACAACCCGACGGGTACTTCACTGGCCTCGGCCAAGGCTTTTCAAGTGCTGCGCCTGGCTGAGCAGTATGGCGTTCTGTTGGTCGAGGACGATATTTACGCCGACTTTTGCGAAACGCCGGCGGTGCGGTTGGCGGCGCTCGATCAATTGCGGCGCGTGATCTACGTCGGCAGCTTCTCCAAGACGGTGGCCGCCAATCTGCGCGTCGGGTTCATCGCCGGCGAGCGGGAGCTGGCGCGGACGCTGGCCGACCGCAAGCTGCTGGCGGCCTTAACGACCCCGGAACTGAGCGAGCGCGTCATGCATCATGTTCTGGCGGATGGCCATTACCGCAAGCATGTCGAACGATTGCGAGGGCGATTGGCGGCGCGGCGCGAGCCGGTGCTGAGCCGGTTGGAGCAACTGGGTTTGCGCGTCTTTGCCGATCCGCAGGGCGGTATGTTTGCCTGGCTGGATGCGGGTCGCGACAGTCATGACCTCGCCGCCCGGGCCTACGAACAACGCTGGTTGCTGGCGCCGGGCAGTCTATTTTCGCCAGGTCAACTACCATCGTCATGGCTGCGCTTCAATCTCGCCTCTTCCAGTCACCCGGACTTATTGCGTTTCCTGGAGCAGGCGCTGGCGGCATGATCTTCCAGACAGACTGCCTTTCGATGATATTGCCGCCTCAACGGTTATAAAGCGTGTCGCTATCAGTCGCTGGGTCTGCTATCTTGTAGCGTCTTTTTGCAACCCCCTCAGTTCGCATGACCCGATTTATCTTTATTACTGGCGGCGTCGTCTCTTCGCTGG
>JAGRHM010000090.1 GCA_020445005.1 Candidatus Competibacteraceae bacterium
CTCCTCGCTTTCCTCCTCGCTTTCCATCTCTTCTTCAGGTTTTTCTGCCGTTTTCGGCGTTTCTTTCAATACCTTCGAAAGGGCTTCCGGTATTGACAGCGTCTCTTTTATTCCCTCTGTTACTTGCGGCGCTGATGGCGCTTCTTCCATCTCTCCCAGTTCTTCCGTCTCTTCCATCGTTCCCGTCGTCTTACCTATCTCAGCCGGTTCTTCGTCAGCGACCTGGGGAGGGGCCTCGTCTGTCAGCAGCGGCGCAGGTTCCTCGATATCATTGAAGCCACTGATGACATCAGCCAGCCGCGTACCGTTTTCACTAATGGAATCATAAATCTTTAGTAGTTCGTCGATCGTCGGAGGATAGCTGGCCAGCGCTGATAGCACCTGACTCATGCCTTCCTCAATGCGTTTGGCAATCAGGATTTCGCCTTCACGGGTTAATAATTCGACTGTTCCCATCTCCCGCATATACATCCGCACCGGATCCGTGGTGCGGCCAAATTCGCTATCCACCGCCGCTAGCGCCGCCGCTGCTTCCTCAGCGACGACATCATCGTCGGCATTGACCGGGTTTTCGTTGAGCAGCAAAGTCTCGGTGTCGGGCACGAACTCATGGACTTCGATACCCATATCGTTGATCATGGCAATGATGTCTTCGATCTGCTCAGGATCAACGATATCATCAGGCAAATGGTCATTCACCTCGGCATAGGTCAGGAACCCCTTTTCCTTGCCGCGGGCGATCAACTTCTTCAACTGTGATTGTTGCTGCTCGCTCATGACCTGTTCACGCGCTGGATAGGTAAAAAACTCAAACTAATAATCATATCATGAAATTTCCATTTTACTTATATAAAGCACTATTCGACTTTTCTGGACTGACTAAAGTTCCGCAAGGCTTCGCGTTCTTCCGGACTCAATGCGTCGGGCGATCCACGCTGCAAAAGGCTTTCCAGCCATTGTTTCATCGGGTCGGCGCGACGCCGTAAATAGTCCAGAATATCGGCAAATTCTTCCTCGAACCGATAAGCCTCTTCCGGACCTTCCAGACGCCATTGCGCCAACCGCTCCAGGATGGCGCCCTCGCGCGTGTCCCGATAGCGTTCGAGTAAGGCCGCAGCAGTCAGTTCGGGATGGGCGCGCAGCACCGAGATCAAATCGGCTAATAATCGTACCCCAGGTTCCTGGTTGTTCCGTAACGCCGGATCGTTATCCAGCGTTGCCTGTTGCGCTAATTCCGGTCGGTGCAACAACAGGGCTATGGCTTTGCGCAATGGAGTTCGGGTAAGTTGCGCATTGTCGCCATCAGCCGGTCGCCGGGATGGAAGTGGGCGTAACCGGGTATTGACCAGTTGGGCTTCCTGTTGCAAGCGCGCCGTCATGAGATCACGAAAATGGCCCTCGGGCAGTTTTTCCAATAATGGCCGGGCCAGTTCAGCCAGACGAGCGCGCCCCGCCAGTGTGTCGGGATGGGCGCGGGCGCGCAATGCAGCAAACAGGTAATCCGCCAGCGGCATCGCCCGCTCCAGTCGTTGTTCAAACGCCATTCGCCCTTCTCGGCGGACGAGACTGTCTGGATCATCGCCCTCGGGCAGAAATAGAAAGCCAATCTGCCGACCATCGCGCAGGAAAGGCAACGCTGCTTCCAGCGCCCGCCAAGCGGCTTTGCGTCCCGCTAGGTCACCGTCAAAGCAGAACACCAGATCGGTGACAATACGAAACAGGCGTTCAATATGCTCGGCGCTGGTGGCGGTGCCCAGGGTGGCGACAACATAGGGAATATCGTGTTGAGCGAGCGCTACTACGTCCATGTAGCCTTCGACCACGACCAGCCGTTGCAAACGCTGGGTGTGGGTGCGTGCTTCATGCAGCCCATACAACTCCAATCTTTTGCGGAATAATGGGGTCTCCGGGGAATTGAGATATTTCGGCGTAGCGCTGGCATCCAGCGTTCGACCACCGAAAGCGATGATCCGGCCCCGCTGATTGCGAATCGGAAAGATAATCCGGTCTCGGAACCGGTCGCGCAGGCGATTCCGTTCGTCGCGGCTGGCCAGACCGGCGCTGATGAGCTGTTCGGGCGTAGCGCCAGCCTGGCGCAGGGTCTGGCTCAAGACATCCCAGCCCGGCGGCGCGTAGCCGACGCCGAACACGCTGGCGATCTCGCCGGTCAGGCCTCGTTGGCGCAGATAGTCCACCGCCCGTTGTCGGGTGGGATGTTCCCGCAACTGTTGGTGGAAATAACGATCGGCCTGGGCCAGCCATTCCAGCAGGGCGCGGGATGAATCACTCTCGTGACCGCGGCTTTTCGGCATGTCCAAACCCGCCAGGCGGGCTAACTCTTCAACCGCGTCCAGAAATTCCAGTCGCTCATAGGCCATTAAAAAGCCAATGGCGTTCCCGTGAGCGCCGCAACCGAAGCAATGATAAAATTGCTTGCGCGGGCTGACCGAGAAGGAAGGCGTTTTTTCAGCATGAAACGGACAGCAGGCCATGAAATCATGGCCTGCGCGACGCAACGGCGTTCGGGTATTGATCAACTCGACTAGGTCGACCCGGCTAAGCAATTGATCGAGGAATTCTTGGGGGATGCGGCCAGCCATATAACCCCAAAGCTTAGTTGAAAGAGGCTGGTCCGCCAGTCAGCGGAGACGAAATGCGTGGAGTTGAAAGATGCAGATTCAGCCGCCGAAGCGGGCTTTAACCCGAGCGCTGACCATGCTCATATCGACCTGGCCTTGCGCCTGATCCTTGATGATAGCCATAACCCTACCCATGTCGCGCATGGATTGAGCGCCGGTCGCCGCGATCGCGTTGACAATCAGAGTTTCCAGCTCAGCCTCGCTCAGCGGCGCGGGCAGATAGGTCTGGATCAGATCGATCTCGAAAGCTTCCTGGCGAGCCAAATCTTCGCGACCAGCGTTTTGATACTGCGTCAGCGATTCCCGGCGCTGTTTGATCATCTTCTCCAATACGGGCAGGGTCTGCATATCGCTCAGTTCAATGCGTTCATCCACTTCTCGTTGCTTGATAGCGGCCAGAATCAGGCGGATAACGCCCAGGCGATTTTTATCCTTGGCGCGCATGGCGGTTTTCATGTCATCCTGAATACGGTCTTTGAGGGACATGCGGACAGACTCGCGATGTGCTTGGAATAGCGGGGGGAGAGGTAGGGCGGCCAAACTCAATAGAGGCGGGTGCGGCGGGCGACTTCCCGGGAAAGTTTCTTCAAATGACGCTTGACGGCGGCGGCCCGCTTGCGCTTGCGTTCCTGGGTGGGCTTCTCGTAAAACTCCCGGCGGCGGACTTCGGAGAGAACGCCAGCTTTTTCACAGGAACGCTTGAAACGGCGCAATGCAATGTCAAACGGCTCATTTTCCTTAATTTTCACGGCAGGCATTAAGACGTCACCTCATTCATTTAGAGTCTGGATCAGGGAAAAAGTGGATTATCAGAAAACATTGTATTGTAATCATACCCTCTACTAAATGCAAAACAGAAAGCCGTATGTTGATCCTAGGTATTGAAACATCCTGTGATGAAACCGGGGTGGCGCTTTACGACAGCAAACGCGGGTTGCTGGCCCACGCCTTGCACACTCAAATCCAGTTGCACGCTGAATATGGGGGCGTGGTGCCAGAGCTGGCCTCGCGCGATCATGTTCGTAAGACGTTGCCGCTATTGCGCGAAATCTTCCGGCAAGCGGGCGTCGAGCCGGATGGTATCGAAGGCGTGGCCTATACCCGTGGGCCGGGATTGATTGGCGCATTGCTAGTGGGCGCAGCGATCGGGCGCAGTCTGGCCTGGGCTTGGGGCGTTCCGGCGATTGGCGTTCACCACATGGAAGGTCATTTATTGGCGCCGATGCTGGAAGCCGAGCCGCCGGAATTTCCTTTTGTGGCACTCCTGGTGTCTGGTGGACACAGCTTGCTGGTGCGTGTGGAGAGCGTGGGCGGTTACCGAATTCTAGGCGAGTCCATTGACGATGCGGCAGGCGAGGCGTTTGATAAAACCGCCAAGCTATTAGGATTGCCGTATCCGGGTGGGCCAGCCTTGGCCAAGCTGGCTCAGGAAGGCATTCCGGGGCGTTTCAAATTCCCGCGACCGATGACCGACCGTCCAGGTTGCGATTTCAGCTTCAGCGGGTTGAAAACCGCCGCCATTAATACTTGGCGTAAGCTGGAGCCGACGCCGCAGAATCGGGCCGATGTAGCCCGCGCGTTCGAGGAGGCCGTGGTGGAAACCATGGTCATCAAATGCCGACGGGCGCTGGAGGAAACTGGGTTAACGCGGCTGGTCGTGGCGGGCGGGGTCGGCGCGAACCAGCGGTTGCGGGCGCGGTTGCTGGAATTAGCAGAGGAACGAGGCGGCCGGGTCTATTATCCCCGCCTGGAATTCTGCACCGATAACGGCGCAATGATCGCATACGCGGGCTGGCGGCGGCTGGCGGCAGGCCAGGCGGCGGATACCGCGATTGACGTGCTGCCGCGCTGGCCGCTGGATCATCTGTCAGCGGTGGATTGAAATCGATCGTCATTTTCGACCTATTGCCTGACCCAGGGACATCTTCTCTACAGCTTCATCCGATATGGAGCACATCAACCGCGATGCAGCCAATACATGAGCGCCAAATTCCCAAGCAGCGACAGTAGCGCTATGCCGCGCCAGAAACCGATGGGATTACGCTCCAGTAAAGGCCGAAGGGGACGTTCGATGAAATCCGGGTTGGGATAACGCAAATCGTAGATTAACTCGGTTTCAACCACGTAGCGGCGCTTTGAATCAAGCCGCACGGCTCTTTCCAAAGCGCCATCCACCCAAACCGGTAAATCCGGTCGTTCGTTTCGCGCCGGGATATAGCGCAACCGGTTCATCCACTTGGCGTTGACCTCCCGGCCTAACCGTTCGCCGTAGGGCAAATGACCGGTCAGTAACTCATAGGCGATCACGCCAAAAGCAAACAAATCGGCGCTGGTGGTGGCCGGTTCGCCGCATAGAACCTCCGGGGCGACGTAGTTCTTGGTGCCGAGCAGGTCGGTTTGTGCGATCGGCGAGGCAATTTCAGCAATGCCGGCGATTTTTGCCGAACCGAAATCAATGATCCGCACGATACCATGTTGGTCGATATGGATATTTTCCGGCTTCAAATCCCGGTGCAACATATCCAACCGATGAAAGGCCCGGATGCCGCAAGCGATTTGCTGCAAAATCTCTCGCACTTTTTCCAGCGAAGGATGGGGATGATCCGCCATCCATTGCCGCAAGGTCTGACCATCGAGGTGTTCCAGGATGTGGTAAAGAAAACGCCGCCGCCGCACGGGTTCAATGATTTTCAAGACGTGCGTACTGTTAATACGCCGACCCACCCACTCTTCATGGCGGAAACGCTCCAGATAGCCGGGGTCGTCCTCAAAATTCACAGACGGCGTTTTCAGCACCACCTGTTTCCCGGAATCCTCATCGCGCGCCAGATAAAGCTGGCTGGTCGGACTGGCGTGGATTTCCCGCAGAATGTGATAGCCGTCCAGAATCATGCCCGGCTCTAACGGCGGTGGGAATGGCAATTCGGTCAATTCCCGAAAGACCGAGTCGACATCTGGGACCGGCAGGTCATCGATGCACAGCAGTTGGCAGGTCAAATTATCCGGACTGCCGGCAGCGCGGGCGGCGGCGGTCAATGCGCGGCAGGCGGCATCGAGATTGTCCTGGTATTCGCTCAGCAGGCGCTTGATTTGCAAAGGCGGCACATATTCAT
>JAGRHM010000091.1 GCA_020445005.1 Candidatus Competibacteraceae bacterium
GCCAAGCGCGCCAATACGGTCGAACGCTCGGCGGTGCGCACCTGCACGACTGCGCCCAGTTCCTCGGTAAACAATGCCGGTAACAATTCCTCCCCCAGATCATCCAATAATACCGTGACTCCGCAGCCGCCGGCGAACATCATTTCCGCCAGCGTCGCCAGCAACCCGCCGTCCGAACGGTCATGGTAGGCGAGTAACCGACCGGCGGCGTTGAGTTCCTGAATAACGGCGAAGAACGCCTTGAGCTTTCCGGGCGCGTCCACGTCCGGAGTTTCATCATCGTCACGGGGATAAACCTGGGCCAGCGTTGACCCGCCCAACCGATTTTTCCCACAACCCAGGTCAATCAGCAACAGATCGGTATCGCCGCGATCCGTGCGCAATTGCGGCGTCAGAGTGCGGCGCACATCCTGCACCGGGGCGAAGGCGGAGATAATTAGCGACAGAGGAGCAACGACGCTTTTGTGTTCGCCCCCCTCCTCCCAAACAGTCTTCATCGACAGGGAATCTTTGCCTACAGGAATGGCGATACCCAGCGCCGGGCACAGTTCCAAACCGACGGTCTGCACCGTATCAAACAAACCGGCATCCTCGCCGGGATGACCCGCCGCCGCCATCCAGTTGGCGGATAATTTGACATCGCCCAGTTTCTCGATACACGCCGCTGCGATATTGGTCAGCGCCTCGCCCACCGCCATGCGCCCCGAGGCCGGTGCGTTCCACACCGCCAGCGGCGTCCGCTCACCCATCGCCATGGCCTCACCGGTGTAAACATCAAAGCTGGTCGCGGTGACCGCTACATCGCTAACCGGAACCTGCCACGGTCCGACCATCTGATCCCGGCAAACCAGGCCGGTCACCGTGCGGTCGCCAATGGTGATCAGGAAACTCTTGTCCGCTACAGCGGGAAAGCTCAACACCCGGGCGACCGCTTCCGGCAGGGCAATAGCAGGAGAGGTAACATCCCGCTGGCGGGGTGGATGGGCAACCCGTTCAACGTTGCGCACCATTTTCGGTGGTTTGCCGAATAGCACATTCATCGGCAGATTGATCGGCTGGTTGGCAAACTGCGCATCGTAAAGCGTCAGTTGCGCCTCTTCAGTGGCGACGCCGATCACGGCATACGGGCAACGCTCCCGTTCGCACAGCGCCTTAAAATTCGTTAATCCTGCTGACGCGATGGCCAGTACATAACGCTCCTGGGCCTCGTTGCACCAGATCTGCATCGGCGACATGCCGGGATCGGCGCTGGGAATCTCACGCAGTTCAAAGCGCCCGCCTCGTTCCGCGCCGTGGATGATTTCCGGCGCGGCATTGGACAGACCACCGGCACCCACATCGTGAATAGAAAGAATGGGATTATCGACGCCTAATGCAATGCACCGGTCAATCACTTCCTGGGCGCGCCGCTGCATTTCCGGATTACCGCGCTGCACCGAGGCAAAATCCAGGTCTTCCTGAGAGCTGCCCGCCGCCATACTGGAGGCTGCGCCGCCGCCCAAGCCAATCAACATCGCCGGTCCGCCGAGCGCGACAATGGCGGTTCCCGGCGGTAATGCCGCCTTGTGAACATGCGGCTCGCGGACATTGCCCAACCCGCCGGCGATCATGATTGGCTTATGGTAGCCGCGCCGCTGACCGTCTGGGCCATCCTGCTCAAATGTGCGGAAGTAACCGGCCAGGTTAGGTCGGCCAAACTCATTATTGAACGCCGCCGCGCCAATTGGACCCTCCAGCATGATGTCCAGCGCGGAAACGATGCGGTCGGGCTTGCCATAGTCGTGTTCTTCCCAAGGTTGGATAGCATGGGGAATGCGCAGATGGGAAACCGAGAAGCCACACAGGCCGGCCTTGGGCTTCGCGCCGCGTCCGGTCGCGCCTTCGTCGCGAATTTCCCCGCCGGCGCCGGTCGCTGCGCCGGGAAAGGGGGAAATCGCTGTCGGGTGGTTATGGGTTTCCACCTTCATCAGAATTTGCAGATCCTCGGCATGGTAACGGTATTGACTGTCGTCAGGATCGGGGAAGAAGCGTCCAGCGGGGAAACCGGTCATGACCGCCGCGTTGTCGC
>JAGRHM010000092.1 GCA_020445005.1 Candidatus Competibacteraceae bacterium
CCGCCACCAGTTGAAAGCGCGCCGGAAAATCCGCCTGACGCGCTGCGCGTGAAATCGTAATCCGCCCAGATTCCAGTGGTTCCCTTAAGACCTCCAGCACCCGCCGGTCATACTCCGGCAGTTCGTCCAGAAACAGTACGCCGTGATGCGCCAGGGAAATCTCACCCGGTCGCGGCTGCCCGCCGCCGCCCACCAGCGCCACGCCAGAGGCGGTATGATGCGGAGCGCGGAACGGGCGCACCCCCCATTGTTGCAAATCCAACCCTTGATTACTGACCGAGGCGATCGCCGCGGTTTCCAGGGCTTCCGCTTCGTTCAACGGCGGCATGATGCCCGGCAAGCGACTGGCCAGCATAGTTTTTCCGGTGCCAGGCGGACCAATCAGCAGTAGATTGTGCCCGCCAGCCGCTGCAATTTCCAATGCCCGCTTAGCATGGTGTTGACCCCGTACATCGCTTAAATCCCGGTCGAGAACGGCATCCAGCGGTGTGCGGGGTTGCGCAATCGAGGGCTGCAGCGCATTTCCGGTAACCAGTTGCCGGCAGACTTCCAGCAAATGCCCTGCGCCCAATACCAGTGCGCCGCTGACCAGGGTCGCTTCCTCGGCGTTGTCACCGGGAACCAGCAAGGTGCGTCCGGCATCTCGGCAGGCCAGCGTCGCCGGCAGTACGCCGCGAATGCGCCGCAGTTCGCCGCCCAGCGCCAACTCGCCAAGAAATTCATATTGTTCCAGCCGGTCACGGGGAATTTGCCCCGAAGCCGCCAGGAGGCCGAGCGCAATCGGCAAATCAAACCGCCCGCCTTCCTTGGGCAAATCAGCCGGCGCCAGATTAATGGTGATGCGCCGGGCCGGAAACTCGAAGCCGCTGTTTTGAATGGCCCCTCGCACCCGATCTTTGCTTTCCTTCACTGCCGCTTCCGGCAGACCGACGATGAACAGTCCTGGCAAACCGCCGGATAAATGCACTTCCACACTGACCAATGGCGCGTCGATGCCGACTTGGGCGCGGGTATAAACAATGGCAAGCGACATGCGAGTCCTGTTGGCGGATAATGATTATTATGCCGCTTCTCAATGGAAATTGAGCCTTTGCAGGAACTGGCTTGCCAGCGATCTAATGAGTTATCGCCCGCAAGCAGACTCCTAAACATAGCGGTACTTGGGTATGCCCCAACCCTCCAGAGGGTGAGGCGCTATGCGCGAACTGAGTGCGTGCGGTGGGCGCTATTCTTCGCTTTCCGGTTCAGCCGGTTTTTCCGCAGTCTTGCGCCGCTTGCCGCCCCCCGCGGCTTTGCTTTCCAGATCAGCTACCTGCTTCTCCAGTTCATCCAGCTTGGCTCGGGTGCGCGCCAGCACCTCCTGCTGCACTTCGAATTCCTCGCGCGTTACCAGTTCCAGTTTGGCGAACGTCGCTTGCAACGCCGCATGGAAATTTTTTTCCATGTCTGCTTGAAATTGCCGGAAACCGGGTGGTAATGCCTCGACAAAACGCTTAGCCAGGTCATCAACAGCCTTGGGATCGATCATCGTTAGTTTCTCCAGGAATTAGGGTAGTGCTCTTTAATAAGTTTAACGGGAATTTACAGTTTGTATGCCTTCATGTTATCGCACTAAATGAGTGCAATGACCAGATGATGTGGGCAGCGAGCGACCGCATTCCAACAATATTGAGAGTAATTTTTATAATAAGCTATTAATTTTAATAATATTATATCAAATGGCATACGATGTGCTTTTATTGGTAAAACGAATTGTCGGCGTTGGTGGGCAACGTTCGTCGAGACGTTGAAACAACACGTCGCCCTGCAGGGGTGTTCGAAGCCATCAGGAGTTGCATCATGAAAATGATCACGGCGGTTATCAAGCCGTTCAAACTGGACGATGTTCGGGAAGCACTTT
>JAGRHM010000093.1 GCA_020445005.1 Candidatus Competibacteraceae bacterium
CAGCACCACGCCGAATTCCCCGACCGTATGAGCGAAGCCGAGAATGGCGGCGGTAATGAAGCCCGGTTTCGCTAGCGGCAAAACCACGGTGAAAAAGGCGTCCCAGGGACCGGCGCGCAGGGTAGCCGCCACTTCCAGCGGCCGGACGCCAATCGCCTCAAATGCCTGTTGCAGGGGTTGCACGACGAACGGCATCGAATAGAACACGGAGGCCACCACCAGGCCGGCGAAGGTAAAGGGCAGAACGCCCCAGCCCAGGAATTGGGTCAGTTGACCGATCGGCCCGTGCGGTCCCAGGGTGATCAACAAATAGAAACCAAGCACCGTCGGCGGCAACACCAACGGCAGGGCTACCACGGCGCCAATCACGCCTTTCCATTTTGAACCAGTGCGGGCCAGCCACCAGGCGATGGGCGTCCCCACGATCAGCAGAATCATGGTCGTGATAGTGGCCAGCTTGAGCGTCAGCCAGACTGCCGCCAAATCAACATCGCTCAGCACGCGCGGCGTTCCTCAAAGCGCGTAGCCGTAAGACTTGATAATCGCCTTGGCTTTTTCACCCTTGAGGTAGTCAACCAGCGCCTGCGCCGCCGGCTGATCCTGGCCCTTGGCGAGAATCACCGCATCCTGGTGGATTGGCTCATGCAAGTCGGCAGGAACAATCCAGGCGGAGCCGCCGGTCATTTGCCCATCAACTATCACTTGCGACAGAGCGATGAAGCCTAATTCAGCATTACCAGTGAAGATGAATTGATAGGTCTGCGAGACATTTTCGCCCGTCACCAGTTTGGACTGGAGAGTGTCGAACAAACCCAGTTTCGTCAGTGTGGCGACGGCTGCCACGCCGTAAGGAGCGGTTTTGGGATTGGTAATGGCCAGATGCTGGAATTTGCCCTTTTTCAACACGTCGCCCTGATCATCGACCAAATCCGGCTTGACCGACCACAATACTAGCGTTCCGATAGCGTAGGTGAAGCGGCTGCCGGGAACGGTATCGCCTTCGATTTCCAGCTTGGCCGGGGTTTTATCATCGGCGGCCAGGAAGACCTGGAACGGTGCACCGTTTTTTATCTGCGCATAGAGCTTGCCGGTCGCGCCAAAAGACAGCAGCGCCTTGTGTCCGGTATCCTTCTCGAATTCAGCAGCGATTTTCTGCATCGGCGCGGTAAAATTGGCGGCGACCGCCACTGGAACTTCAGCAGCCTGAGTCGCCAAGCCGGAAACAGCCAGCGCCAGACCGGCCAATAAGTGAGTAAAACGTGCTTTCATCGTCAGAATGGCTCCCCAGCCGCGGTGACAATCGATTTTCGCTATAGCTTATTCAAACGCCGCGCCAAGAATGAATATTGATTAACTATTTGCCAAAATTGGTATTTATTTTGGGTGTAGCTCGATGAGGTAAGTGGCGTGAATAACAAATGCCGTCGTTTGCGTGATTGATGACAATTTCATTAATGAAGCTTGATCTGGTTTCCAGATTATTCCGGCCAGCCGTTTTCACTCACCAACTCACTCAACGGCTGGCGTTGCGCCCAGCCCTCCTGCTCCAGCATGGGTTTTTCGTAGAACTGCTCGACCGGTCCCAGACACAGCACGGCTACGGGCCGCGCGCTTGGCGGCATTCCCAGCAATCTGGCCAGCGCATCCGGATCAAACAGCGACACCCAGCCCATGCCTAATCCCTCGGCCCGCGCCGCCAGCCACAGGTTTTGAATCGCGCAAGCGGCGGAGGCCAGATCCATCTCCGGTAAGGTGCGTCGGCCAAAGATATGACGCTCGCGACCATCCATCAGCGCCGCTACCAACACTTCCGCGCAGTCCAGTACGCCCTCCACTTTCAGGCGCATAAATTCATCTTCGCGCTCGCCCATGACTTGAGCGGTGCGGATGCGTTCGACCTCGACCAGGGCGTGAATGGCGCGGCGTAAGGCATAGTCGGTAATGCGGATAAAGCGCCACGGTTGCATGAACCCGACGCTGGGCGCGCGGTGGGCCGCCGCCAGCAGGCGTTGCAGTTGTTCTTCCGGGACCTGACCCGGACGGAAATGGCGCATGTCGCGGCGCAAGGCAATGGCTTTGTACACCGCGTTGATTTCGGCATCGCTAAAGCGGTGCGTCGGATCGCGCATCGAATCGGCGCTCATCTTGGAAAAGGTTTTAACCGTGTTGGTCATGGGTGCGAAAAACCTTGCTGATTTCGGAAAACCGGATTGTAACCGTACTATCGCGGGTTAGCGTCTTCGATTTACGCCGATTTTCCATTTACCAAGCAGGCGCTGTGACATAGAATAAGCGGTTTATTTTCGCTCAGTCTTGAGGCCCCCGCCATGCGTATCGTTCAAGAAGCCCTGACTTTCGATGATGTCCTGCTCCTCCCGGCTTATTCCGAGGTGCTGCCCAATGAAGTAAGCCTCAAGACTCAGTTGACACGCGCCATTACTCTGAACATTCCGCTGGTATCGGCGGCGATGGACACCGTTACCGAGTCGCGCTTAGCGATCGCTCTAGCGCAGGAAGGCGGGATCGGTATTATCCACAAGAATATGCCCGTTGAAAAACAGGCCCAGGAAGTTCGGCGCGTCAAGAAATATGAAACCGGCGTGATCAATGATCCCATTGTCACCGGCCCCAACGCCAGCATTCGCGAGGTGCTGGCCCTGACCCGCGCTCATCATATCTCCGGAGTGCCCGTCGTCGATGGCGAGGATCTGGTCGGTATTGTGACCAGTCGCGACTTGCGTTTTGAGCACAACTTGGATGCACCGGTCAGCGCCATTATGACCCCCAAGGAGCGGTTGGTCACCGTGCGCGAGGGCGCGAGTCGTGAGGAGATCGTCACCCTGCTGCATAAGCATCGTATCGAGAAAGTGCTGGTGGTCAACAACCGATTTCAGTTGCGCGGTATGATCACCGTCAAGGATATTCAGAAATCCAGTGACTTCCCGCTGGCCTGCAAAGATGAATGGGGACGGCTGCGGGTGGGCGCAGCGGTGGGCACCGGCGGCGACACCAGCGAGCGGGTGACGGCGTTAATCGGAGCCGGTGTTGATGTCCTGGTTGTGGATACGGCGCACGGCCATTCCCGCAACGTACTGGACCGAGTGCGCTGGATCAAACAACATTATCCACAGATTCAGGTGATTGGCGGCAACATCGCCACCGCCGCCGCCGCCCGCGATCTGGTGGAAGCTGGAGCTGACGCGGTGAAGGTCGGGATTGGCCCGGGGTCAATTTGCACCACCCGCATTATCGCCGGGGTCGGTGTTCCACAGATCAGCGCCGTGTCCAATGTCGCCGAAGCCTTGCGCGACTGCGATGTACCGGTGATTGCTGACGGTGGCGTGCGTTACTCCGGCGACCTGGCTAAAGCGATGGCCGCTGGCGCGCACTCCGTGATGATCGGTAGTCTGTTCGCCGGCACTGAGGAAGCGCCGGGCGAGGTAGAGCTGTATCAGGGCCGGTCCTACAAATCCTACCGGGGTATGGGATCGCTGGGGGCGATGACCCAACAGCACGGTTCCAGCGATCGGTATTTCCAGGAAGGCAGCGCGGTGGAAAAACTGGTGCCGGAAGGCATTGAAGGCCGGGTGCCCTACAAGGGCAGCGTCCTAGCGATTATTAATCAGCTCATGGGCGGCTTGCGCTCCAGCATGGGCTACGTCGGTTGTCGGGATATTCCCGAAATGCGCGTCAAGCCGGCTTTTACCCGGGTCACCTCGGCGGGGATGCGCGAAAGTCATGTCCATGACGTCTCCATCACCAAGGAAGCCCCCAATTACCGGGTTGACTGAACATGACCACTCGCGACATTCATCTCGACCGTATTCTGATCCTGGACTTCGGTTCCCAGTACACCCAGTTGATTGCCCGCCGGGTGCGGGAAATCGGCGTCTATTGCGAAATCCATCCTTGGGACGCCGATCCGGAGGCGCTGTACGCTTTTCATCCGCAGGGCGTCATCTGATCCGGCGGTCCGGAATCAACCACGGTGGCTGATGGACCGCGCTTGCCATCCATCGTGTTCGATATGGATGCGCCGCTGCTGGGCATCTGCTACGGGATGCAGGCCATGGCCTTACAACTCGGCGGCCAAGTCGAGGCGTCCGATCATCAGGAGTTTGGCTATGCCCAAGTGCGCGCTCATGCGCATTCAGCGCTGCTGAACGCGATCGAGGATCACGCCAGCCCGGAGGGCTATGGCCTGCTGGATGTGTGGATGAGTCACGGTGACCGGGTCACGGAACTGCCCGACGGTTTCACGCGCATCGCCAGCACCGCAACCTGTCCTATCGCCGGTATGGCGCATGAAAAGAAACGCTGGTACGGCGTCCAGTTCCACCCCGAAGTCACCCACACCCGCCAGGGTGAGCGCATCCTGCGCCGGTTCGTGCTGGATATTTGCGGTTGCGAGCCGCTGTGGACCACCGGCAACATCATCGAGGATAGCATCGCTGCAATCCGTTCCCAGGTGGGGAGCGACGAAGTGTTGCTGGGCCTGTCCGGCGGTGTGGATTCCTCGGTAGTAGCGGCGCTGTTACATCGCGCCATTGACGCGCAATTGACTTGCGTGTTCGTAGACACGGGCCTGCTGCGCCTGTATGAAGGCGATCAGGTGATGACCACCTTCGGTCAGCATCTCGGTGTACGGGTGATCCGGGTGGACGCCGAGGAGCGGTTTCTCGATCTGCTGGCCGGTGTGACCGATCCCGAGCAGAAGCGCAAGATTATCGGCGGATTGTTCGTGCAAATCTTTGAGGAAGAAGCGGCTAAGCTGCAAAACGTGCAATGGCTGGCTCAGGGCACCATTTACCCCGATGTGATCGAATCGGCGGGGGCGAAAACCGGCAAGGCGCATGTGATCAAATCTCATCACAATGTCGGCGGTTTGCCGGCGATGATGCGCCTGAAGCTGGTCGAGCCGCTGCGCGAGTTGTTCAAGGACGAGGTGCGCCGGTTGGGGGTGGAGCTGGGCCTGCCGTCGGAAATGGTGTATCGCCATCCGTTCCCAGGGCCCGGCTTAGGCGTGCGGATTCTGGGCGAGGTGCGCAAGGAGTACGCCGACCTGCTGCGCCAAGCTGACCACATCTTCATCGAGGAATTGCGGCAGGAAGAACTCTACGACCAGACCAGTCAGGCATTCGCCGTGTTCCTCCCGGTCAAATCAGTGGGGGTTATGGGTGATGGGCGGCGCTATGACTATGTCGTCGCCTTGCGGGTAGTGGAAACCGTGGATTTCATGACCGCCCGCTGGACACATCTGCCTTATGAGTTCCTGGATCGAGTCTCGCGGCGCATCATCAACGAAGTGCGCGGCATCTCCCGGGTGGTTTACGACATATCCGGCAAGCCTCCGGCGACCATTGAGTGGGAATGAATGGGGCCATAACCGGGCCGCCCGCGCCGGATGATGCTCAAGACCGCGCCTGGATGAACCGGGCACTGGAACTGGCGCGGGACGCAGCGGCGGCGGGCGAAGTCCCGGTCGGCGCGGTGCTGGTGCGCGATGGCGAGTGCCTCGGCGAAGGCTGGAACCAATCAATTGGCGCTTGCGATCCCACTGCGCATGCGGAAATCATGGCTATGCGGTCAGCGGCGATGCGGATCGGCAATTACCGGCTGGTGAACAGTACGCTGTATGTCACCCTGGAGCCGTGTCCGATGTGCGCGGGAGCGATGATTCATGCGCGAATCGCCCGGCTGGTGTTCGGCGCCGCCGATCCCCGCGCCGGCGCCGCCGGAACGGTGTGTAATTTGTTGCAAACCGACTTTCTCAATCACCGCGTTGACAGTATGGGCAGCGTACTGGGCGGCGAGTGCGGAACTGTGCTGCGGGAATTCTTCCGCACCCGACGCGAAGAGGCTAAAGGCTAAATGAATCATGGCCATTCACCGCAGCGGTACGCGGTGCGTACCCTACATCGACGATGCTAACACCGATGATTCAAGAGTAGGGTACGCACTGCGTACCTTGAAATGCTTTCAGCGCTGATTAAAGCCTCCCGTGTTGTTGTTGGAACTCGGCGGCTGTTGCCACCATGGTAGTTGCGACTCCTGGGTGCGTTGTTGACGAAGTTGCTCCTGATAGCGTTGTTCAGCAAGTTCCTGTTCCATTTTCTGACGGCGTATTTCTTCCTGTTGCGCCTGTTCGCGCCGTTGCTGGCTCGAGAGCGCCTGCTGACGCAGATTCAGCAGATTCGCGTTTTGCGGCGTTGCGCGTAACCCGCGACTGATGTAGGCCAGGCTTTCGTCTGGACGACCGCGGCGCAGGCTTTGTTCTGCCTCATCGCGGTAGTAAACGGCGATGTTTTGGATGCCCTGGAGTGCAGCGGGATTGCCTGGCTCCAGTTCCAGAACACGCTGATAAAGCAGCAGAGCGTTGTTGCTGGCCGGGGCGGTGAACCGGCGACTGGCCATCTGTTGTTCAGCGTCGGCGAGTAATTGCGCGATTTGCGTTTCGGGCCTTGCCGGAGGAGTCAACTCTTCAGGCGGCTTTTCTTCCGGCGCTGCCTCGGCAACTTCGTCCTGATCGTCCGGCATGTTGTCACCAGGCTGTTCGATCACTTGTGGCGGCGCATTTGGATCGGTTTCAGCTGCGAGGGACGCCGGCGCTGGCTCGGATGTGGCCACAGCGGTTTCAGCCATTGAACCGCCCGGCGAATTGGCCGGTTGAAGCGGCTCGTTTTGTGGCGGAGTCGGCGTAGCGATTGGATTTGTTATCGATCCAAGCGGCCGGTGGGAGGGTCGATCCTGGCCTTCGAACCATTGCACGGGATCCCGCAGCGCCGGGATTTGCAGCAGAAAATAAAAGCCGGTCGCGCAAACCATCGATACGGCCCCCAGGTAGAGGACGAAGTGGGCGAGCCAGTTGAGAAAACGGGAGCTAAGGGTCGGCGCTCCCGAATCCGAATTCGAATCCGAATCCGAATCCGAATCCGAATCCGAATCCGAATCCGAATCCGAATCCGAATCTGGGACGGGAGATGCTTCCAAAAGCGGGAGGATGGTGATGAAAGGTTCCAGTTTCATAGCAGCGGTCAACAACAAGTTCTGGTGGCCTGGGCAGTCCCTCGCAATCAAGTGGCCAGTGGGGATTGGCAAAGCGTCCCAATCAGGTAGAATATAAAACTCTTCCGCGCTTGCTCCAAGCAATTCCTCCCGGAGAGGTACCGAAGCGGTCATAACGGCGCCGACTCGAAATCGGATGGGGGCTTAGCCGCCCCACGCGGGTTCGAATCCCGCCCTCTCCGCCAATTCAATGGCTTGCACGTCGTTGCCGCTCACCCTCAAGATTGATAATTTCTGGCTGTAGTGAAAATGTCGTCGGGATGCGTTCCGCCGCCGCCCGTGAATGCTCCACATTCAGGTGGCTGTAGCGTTCCACCATCGCCAGCGTCGACCACCCGCCCAGGGTTTTCAGGTGCTGCGGATCGACGCCGGCCTGCGCCAGCCAACTGGCCCAAGTGTGGCGCAGATCATGAAACCGCACGCCTGGCAACCCAGCCTTGGCGCACACAGCCCGCCAGGTGCGATGATCCAGCCAGTGGTAGAGTCGCCCCTCCACGGTAAACACCGCCTCGGAATGTTGGCCGCGACAAGCATTTAGCACCTGCATGGCCAGCGCATTCAGCGGGATGCCAATCGCCTTCCCACCCTTGGCGTCATCGGGATGGACCTAGAGCTGGCGGCGAACCATATCCAGAGGTCAGGCGATCGAGCCGATCGGACTGGAAGGCGGCATCAGTGATGGTGCGCGGCAATTCAGTATTGTCGTCGATCCAGGCTAGCAGTTCCTCGACATCATTGGCGACGCGGGTTTCCACCGCGCCGCCGTACAGCTCGCCCAACACCCCGCACCAGTACCAGCGCGCTAGCTTGTCGTAGATGCGCGGCTCCAGCCAATGCTCGCCCAATAAGGTCAAGACGGCGGCCAATGGCGCGAGCTGAGTGCGGTAGGGCAGATCGCGGAGATCAGTCAGTTGCTCCTTGCGCAACAACTTGGCCGCCAACAGAAAGCCAGCCTCGATGCGATCCGCGATCCGCCCATTTTTGAATGGGCTTGCCTTTGTCGTTATGGGTTTTCACCACGCCTTTGAGTGCTAACACCTGGGTCAGGGTCGTCAATCGCTGCTGACCGTCGAGAATCAACAGGTCGGCATTAGGCGGAGAACCGTTAAAGGAGACGTTTTCAATCGGGCGTACCTGAAAGTTCGCTTCACCGCCGGTTTCCAGCAACCTTGGCATGCAGACTGGAGCAGCTTTTCCCGTCCAGCACCAGGGAACGCGGGTCGTAGTACACCGCCGGTAATCGGGAGCCAGGCCATTCGCGGGTTCGGAACCGTTCGGCGAAGCGTTGCGCCAGTTCATCGGTAAGGGTGGTATCTCTCCAGCGGCGTTGCACATCCAGGCACAGTCGCACGTCGAGGGCTGACCGCTGATCCATGCGCTTCGCCAAGGCGCGGAACACCTGCTGGCCTTGATGCACGGCATAACCCACGACCAGCACACTCTGCCGGGCTGTGGCGAACAGTTCCCACACCACCACCGCCGTGTCGCGCAACGCCACGCCGGCCGCTTCCGGGCCGGTGGCCACTAAATCCAGAAACTCGGCGAAGGGGGGACGGTCGGCACGGTCGTTGGCCAGCGCTGCCAGCAGATAGGCCACATGCGTCCCGTTCAAGCCCGCTTCGTGCAAACGCTGACCTTCGGCCACAACCGCCTCGATCCGGTCTGCCGCCAGGTAGCGTTGCAAACTGACGGCCGCTGAACGGCACGGTGAGCCGACCGGCTTGCAGGGCACCGCCCAGTTGCCGTAAATCGGCTTCGCTCAGTCGGGACCAGGGGCTGTTCATGGCGGGTCGGAGAAAAAGGCCATGTTGGGATGTTCCACGGTCGGCACGACCAGGGTGCGATCGAGGAAATCGTTGCCTTGTTCGCAGGAGGTTTCCGCGATCAGCAGGCAGCCGTAACAGGCCGCGCAGTGGAGAAAGCGCCGTTCGTAGGGATCGTCGGGGCGATGGCCGGCGCACACCGGGTCGTTACTGCACAGCCGCCCCCATTCCAGGGCCGCTTGCAGGTGATCGTCGATGCGCTCGCCGGCTTTGACCAGTCCGCCCAAGGTGCCTTCGGCGTCGGGCGAGGCGGTGTAGAGCAGAATGCCGTATAACGTGGCGGGATCGGCTTCGCGTTCCAGTTCCAGGGCGCAGATCAGGGCGGCGGCGCGGCCCAGTTGATCGAGGGTGAGCAGGCGCAGGGTGTAGCGCATCAAGACCGTGAGGCCGGCGGATTGAATACCAGGGTTCCGCAGGCGGCGCAGGATCAGGGTGAAGGCAGCCAGGCCCAAATAGGCTTCGGTTTTACCGCCGCCGGTGGGGAAGAACAAGAGATCGACCACGCTCCGGTCGTAATGGGCCGGCTCGCTCAGGCCGCGCAGGTTGAGCAGTAGAAAGGCCAATTGGAACGGTCGCCATTCGGGATCGCGCTGGATCTGCTGTTGGGCATCGCGTTGCCGGGCGGCGCGGGCCATGACCCGGTTCGTCAGGCGGAAGGCGGTAAAGACGTGCGCATCCTGCAAGGCATTCAGCCCGGCGGCGATGCGGTCGGCGGCCTGGGGGGCGCGGTTGAGCAACTCCTGGGCGATGGGTTGCTGGGCGGCGCATAAGGTGGCGAGTGGCGCCTGCTGGGCGGCGATCCAGGCGCGGTAGTCAGTGAGCAAGGGCTGCAAGGCGGTGTGGGCGGCGGCGGCATCCGGCAAGGCGGCCAGGGTTTCCATGCGTAGCTCGACTGTCGGCATTTTCGAGGGCGCGACGAATTCGACCGCGGCGTGGGGAATCCAGGCGGTGCGGACGGCAAAGCAGGGACCTTCAGGATCAAGAACGGCCTCGGTGGCAACGCCATGCCCGACGGCGTAGGCGTGGACGTCGCGGTAGTGCAGGTCGGCGACGCGCTCGTCCCAGTCGTCGTGGGCGTTGCG
>JAGRHM010000094.1 GCA_020445005.1 Candidatus Competibacteraceae bacterium
CGGTGTTCTGCGCGGTGGGCGGGGTGGAGCCTCAATCGGAGACCGTTTGGCGGCAGGCCAATAAGTATGGCGTGCCGCGCTTAGCGTTCGTCAATAAGATGGACCGCGCCGGGGCCGATTTTCTGCGGGTCGTGCAGCAAATTCAGGACCGCTTGGGCGCTTATCCCGTGCCGATCCAGTTGCCGATTGGCGCTGAGGACCAGTTCAAGGGCATCGTCGATTTAGTCAAAATGCAGGCGATTCACTGGGATGAAGACAGCTTGGGCATGAAGTTCCAATACGGCGATATTCCCGCCTCGATGCAAGCCGATTGCGCGGCTTGGCGCGAGAAGATGATTGAAGCCGCCGCCGAGTCTTCCGACGAATTGATGGAGAAATACCTCGAAGGCGAACCGCTCAGCGAGGACGAAGTTCATGCTGGGTTGCGCGCTCGTACTCTCAAGGGTGAGATTGTCCTGGCATTGTGCGGTTCCGCGTTTAAAAACAAGGGCGTCCAGGCCATGCTGGACGCTGCTGTTCGTTACCTGCCATCGCCGGTGGACAAACCGCCGGTCAAGGGCATTCTGGACGACTCTGCCGAGAGTGAGGGCGAACGCCAGGCTAACGATGAAACGCCCTTTGCCGCGCTGGCATTCAAAATCGCCACAGATCCTTTTGTCGGCACCCTAACCTTTATCCGTTGTTATTCCGGTGTAGTCAATTCCGGCGACTCGGTCTACAACCCTGTCAAAAGTCGGCGGGAGCGCATCGGCCGCTTGGTGCAGATGCACGCCAACAGTCGTGAAGAAATCAAGGAAATCCGCGCGGGTGACATCGCTGCGTGCGTGGGTCTGAAGGATGTCACAACTGGGGATACTCTGTGCAGTCCTGATCAGGTGATCACCCTAGAACGGATGGAGTTTCCCGAACCGGTCATTGCAGTCGCGGTCGAGCCTAAGACCAAAGCTGACCAGGAGAAGATGGGCATTGCGCTCAGCAAACTGGCCCAGGAAGATCCCTCGTTTCGCGTGCATACCGATCAGGAATCCGGCCAGACCATCATTTCTGGCATGGGTGAATTGCATCTGGAAATCATCGTCGATCGCCTCAAGCGTGAGTTCAAGGTCGATGCGAATGTGGGTAAGCCGCGCGTTGCCTATCGCGAAACCATTCGCAAGACAGTGGAGCAGGAAGGCAAATTCGTGCGCCAGTCGGGTGGTCGCGGTCAATACGGTCATGTCTGGCTGCGTTTGGAGCCCCAGGAACCGGGAACCGGTTACGAATTCGTCAACGCCATTGTTGGCGGCGTGGTGCCGCGCGAATACGTCCCTGCAGTCGACAAGGGCGTGCAGGAACAAATGGAAAAAGGCGTACTGGCTGGCTATCCCGTGGTGGATGTCAAGGTCACTATTTTCGACGGTTCCTACCACGAAGTAGATTCCAGCGAAATGGCTTTCAAGATCGCCGGGTCTATGGGTTTCAAGGACGGCGCGCTCAAGGCGGGTGCCACCTTGTTGGAGCCCATCATGAAGGTCGAAGTAGTCACCCCTGAGGATTACATGGGGGACGTGATGGGCGATCTCAACCGTCGGCGGGGCATGTTACAGGGGATGGATGATTCGCCATCCGGCAAGGTCATCCGCGCTGAGGTACCCCTTGCCGAAATGTTCGGCTATGCGACGGACCTGCGCTCGGCAACCCAGGGTCGCGCGACCTATTCCATGGAATTTGCCAAATACAACGAGGCCCCCGCTAACATTGCGGAGGCGATCATTAAGAAAGCATCCTGAAGCGGTTGCTGAAAAGATTGAATCGGATGGAGTAAGTACGGTGTCCAAAGAAAAGTTTGAGCGCAGCAAGCCGCATGGCAACATCGCCATCATCGCCCATGTGGATCACGGCAAGACCACGCTG
>JAGRHM010000095.1 GCA_020445005.1 Candidatus Competibacteraceae bacterium
CATGAAGTTCTGGGACCCCACCCACTTGGCGAGACCGGCTTGAATGTGGTGCGCGCCTTCCTGCCCGATGCGGAATCGCCCTATCTGTTACCCGACGACTGCCCACAACGGTTGTATCCCCTGCTGCCGCTGTATGCCGGCGGGCTGTTTGAAACCACGGTGGTCGTTGGTCCGGAACCGTTTCGCTATCAGATCGGCGCTACCGAGCATGGGCAATTCCATACCTTCGCCGATCCTTATGCGACGACTTTCTCAATGCTCAGCGACCAGGATTGCTACCTGTTCGCGGAAGGCAATCATTACCAGATTTACGAGAATCTGGGCGCGCATTCCTGCACGGTCGATGGGCGGCGCGGCGTCAATTTCGCGGTCTGGGCGCCAAATGCCCAGCGGATCAGCGTGGTGGGAACCTTCAACCACTGGGATGGCCGCCGCCACCCCATGCGCCTGCGGCCCGGTTCGGGGATTTGGGAATTGTTCGTGCCGGGGCTGGCGGAGGGCGAGCTATACAAGTTCGAGATCCTGGCCCGCAACGGCAATGTCTTTCTGAAAACCGATCCCTTTGCCTTCCATACCGAGACGCCGCCCGGCACCGCCAGCGTGGTCTATGACCAGGCCGGCAAACATGTCTGGCGCGATGGCGAGTGGATGCAGCAACGGACGCAGGAACCGGCCTGGCGTCGACCGGTGGCGATTTACGAGGTTCACGCCGGTTCCTGGCGACACAAGCCCAATGGAGAGTTCCTCTCCTACCGGGAGTTGGCCGACCAGTTGATTCCCTACGTATTAAAGATGGGCTTCACCCACATCGAATTCCTGCCCCTGGCTGAGCACCCTTACGGTCCGTCCTGGGGTTATCAGATTTCCAACTTCTACGCGCCCACCGCCCGCTTTGGCCGCCCGGACGATCTGATGGAATTGATCGACCGTTGTCACCAGAACGGTATCGGAGTGATTCTCGACTGGGTGCCAGCGCATTTCCCGAAAGACGCCCATGCGATGGCCTGGTTCGACGGTACCTGCGTTTACGAACACGCCGATCCGCGTCAGGGCGAGCATCCCGACTGGGGCACGCTGATTTTCAACTATGGCCGGCACGAGGTGGAGAACTTCCTGATCGCCAACGCCCTGTACTGGCTGCACACCTTTCATTTCGACGGGCTGCGCGTCGATGCGGTGGCATCCATGCTGTATCTGGATTATTCCAAGAAGGATTGGATTCCCAACAAGTACGGCGGCAACGAAAATCTGGAGGCGATCGAATTTCTGCGGCACACCAACTCGGTAGTTCACGCCCGTTTCCCCGGCGTGATGATGATCGCTGAGGAATCGACCGCCTGGCCGAATGTGTCGCGGCCCACGGACATCGGTGGACTGGGCTTCGGTTTCAAATGGAACATGGGCTGGATGCATGACGTGTTGTTCTACATGCAAAAAGATCCGGTGCATCGCCGCTACCACCATGACAAGCTGACCTTTGGTATCGTTTACGCCTTCAACGAAAACTTCATCCTGTCGTTGTCGCACGACGAAGTGGTGCATCTGAAAAAATCGCTGTTGGGCAAGATGCCGGGCAGCGAACGCGAACAGTTCGCTAACCTGCGATGTAAATACTCATTAGTTGCAGGT
>JAGRHM010000096.1 GCA_020445005.1 Candidatus Competibacteraceae bacterium
ATCAGCCGAATGGGCGCGGAGCGGATCGAGACGGCGTTGCCGCCACTCATTCAGGTGACGCAACGCGAAGGCCGGTGCGTTATCTGGTCCTGTGACCCGATGCATGGCAACACTCAGGAAACCGGCGTCGGCTATAAAACCCGATCTTTTAACCGTATTCTCGATGAAGTACGGCGCTTTTTCGCGATTCATCGCGCCGAAGGCAGTATTCCCGGCGGGATGCACTTTGAACTGACTGGTCAGGATGTCACCGAATGTCTGGGCGGCGCTCAGGACATTACCGAGCAGGGCCTGGCCGAGCGCTATCATACGCAATGCGACCCGCGCCTGAACGCCTCGCAGAGTCTGGAACTGGCGTTTCTGATTGCGGAAATGCTCAAGGATTCCCGGCGGGAGCGTTCGCTGGAGAACTCATCGAATCGGGAGGAGAATATCGCAACATGAGGCGTCAATCACCTCGTCCCCGGTTGCTGCTGGTCATGCAGACGCCTGACGCCGATGCCGGTCGTTGCGCGCGCAAACTGAGCAAGCGCGGTTACCGATTGGATTATTGCTACCCACTGTCCGGTCAACCCCTGCCCTCCGGGATGAACGGCTACGCAGGAGCCATCGTTTTCGGTGGGCCGATGAGCGCCAACGATGATGGCAAACGGCCAGGCATCCGCGCGCAACTGGATTGGATACCCAGAGCGCTCGATTCCGGGCAACCCTTTTTGGGGATCTGCCTGGGCGCGCAATTACTGGCGCGAGCGTTGGGAGCGACCGTCCGGCCCCACCCCGAGGGTTTGGCAGAAGTCGGCTATTTCCCGGTTGAACCGACGGCAACCGGTCAGAATCTGTTCGACACCTCGTTGCATGTCTATCACTGGCATCATGAAGGCTTTGCGTTGCCCGCCGGCGCGGAATTGCTGGCGACCGGCGAGCGCTTTCCCCATCAGGCGTTTCGATATGGCGCTCATGCATTCGGCGTGCAGTTCCATCCGGAAGTGGATCAGACCATCATGGAAAGCTGGCTGGTGGAAGGCGCCGATGAGTTAAGTCATCCTGGCGCACAGTCCGCCGCTGAACAGCGCGAACGGCATGTTCGCTATGACGCCGCGCTTGATGCATGGCTTGAGCAGTTTGTGGATCAGTGGTTGCAAGCGGGAGATCGGGAGACAGAGAGGTAGGGGATAGAAACGTTGCGGGAATCGTGAATTCTCTTTACCCGCAGCCCGTTTCAGACTATGTTCCGCGCCATTTGACCGTGGGGCCAAACCGCATGATCAACGCCTTTGAACTTCAACATGGTCGCCTCCAGCAGATTCAAATCGAAAGCAAGGCTGACCTTGAGCGCACCAAGCCCATCTGGATCGATTTCGACGAACCGGATGACGAAGAGCGGCTTTGGGCCAAGGATCTGTTCAGGCTAACTTTGCCGGATGAGGACGATTTCGGTGATATCGAAGCCAGCGCCCGTTGCTTCGAGGACGCCAGCGGCGCGTTGCAAATCCGCTCTGATTTTTTGATTAACAAGGATGATGAGTCGCGCAACATACCAGTCGCTTTTGTATTCAAGCAGGATATTCTGTTCAGCCTGCATGAAGAGGACTTGCCGGTCTTCCGTCTGCTGCGAATGCGCGCGCGCCATCAGCCGGGCTATCTCGAAGACAGCCGCGATGTGTTGCTTGATTTGTACGCGACCAGCGTGGAGTATTCCGCTGATTCGTTGGAGGGTGTTTATGCCGCTTTGGAAGAGATCGGCAATCGGGTCTTAAAAGCGCGTTTGACGGACCAGGCGGCGGGCGACGTGCTCGCCCATATTGCTCGGGAAGAAGACTTGAATGGACGCATTCGCCGTAACATGATGGACACGCGCCGCGCCATTTCCTTCCTGATGCGCCGACGGTTGCTTTCGACCGATCAGATCGAAGAAGCGCGGCAAATTTTGCGGGATATCGAATCGCTGGACGGACACACGTCGTTCCTGTTCGAGAAGATCAATTTTCTGATGGACGCAACCGTCGGTTTTATTAATATTAACCAGAATAAAATCATTAAAATATTCTCGGTAGTCTCGGTAGCTTTGCTGCCGCCGACGCTGATCGCCAGTATTTACGGCATGAATTTCGAGTTCATGCCCGAACTGAAATGGGCACTGGGCTATCCAACTGCACTTGGGCTGATGGCGGCTTCGGTCGCTGCGCCGTTCTGGTTCTTTTTCCGCAAGGGCTGGTTGAAGTAGATTTCCCGTTCCTGACCCATTGGAGACGCCATGTCCATCACGAATCCGACTGATCAGAATCTTTATGAATTAGCCGTGCAAGTAGGCGACGCCCTGCGCGCCCGGAATCAGATGCTGGCGGTTGCGGAATCCTGCACCGGCGGCTGGATCGGCAAGGTGATTACCGATGTGGCGGGTAGTTCCAAATGGTTCGACTGTGGTTTTGTCACCTACAGCAACACGGCCAAGTCCGAGATACTGGGCGTTCAGGAAGCAACATTGGCCAAACATAGCGCAGTCAGCGCGGAAACCGTGATCGAGATGGCGATGAGGACTCTGGCGTGCAGTCGCGCGGATATTGCGGTGGCCGTCAGCGGCATCGCGGGTCCGGATGGCGGCGGTCCTCAAAAGCCTGTTGGGACGGTTTATCTGGCCTGGGCGTTGCGCAGCGGCCTAATGCAGACGCAAGTTTGCCGCTTTGCCGGCGATCGCGAAGCGGTGCGGCGACAAACCGTTGCAATGGCCTTGCAGGGCATACTGGATGAGTTTATCGAACGCCCCTGAGGGACAACGGCGCCTGTTCCTGGCGCTTTGGCCCGAGGAGAGCGAACGTCAGCAGATGGCAAAGCTGGCGGCGCAGGTCGCTGGTCGGCGGCAGGTGCGTGACGCCAATCTGCACCTCACACTGGTTTTTCTGGGCGCGACGACTCCCGATCAGTTAGCAGCCTACCAAACTGCGTTGGCCGATGTGGCGATACCCAACCTGGAACTGGCCCTGGATCGCTACGGCTACTGGCCGCAACCGCGCATCCTGTGGCTGGGGTCCAATCGCACGCCGCCGGAGTTGTATGAGCTGGTCGCGGAACTCCACCGACGTTTGCGTGGTTGTGGCTTTGTTCCGGAACGACGGGCGTTTCAGGCCCATATCACCCTGGCCCGGCGGTTTAATGGATCTGTTCCCACCGAACTGCTGGAAATGCCGGTGCGCTGGCAGGTCAACGAAATCGCTTTGGTCGAATCGCTGTCCTCGCCAGAGGGTTCCCGTTATGAGGTGGTGCGCCGTTGGCCGGAGGGCTAGGTTTAAACAGTTTATTTATGGGATAATTGTTACATTCTCATTTGATTGAAGGGGGAGACAAGGGATGGATGACAACAAGAAAAAGGCGCTGGCGGGTGCATTGACGCAGATTGAACGTCAATTTGGCAAGGGGGCTGTTATGCGGCTGGGCGACACCAGTGCGGCGGTGCGCAATGTAGCGACGGTGTCCACCGGGTCCCTGGGTCTGGATATCGCCCTGGGTATTGGAGGACTACCGCGCGGACGAGTGACGGAAATTTACGGTCCGGAATCGTCCGGAAAAACGACGTTGGCTTTGCAAGTCGTCGCCGAAGTTCAGCGGACAGGCGGTTGCGCGGCGTTCATCGACGCCGAACATGCTCTGGATCCGGTATACGCCGCCAAGCTGGGCGTCAATGTCGATGATTTGCTGATTTCGCAGCCAGATACCGGCGAACAGGCGCTCGAAATCGCCGACATGCTGGTGCGCTCCGGGGCGGTGGAAATCGTGGTCATCGACTCGGTGGCGGCGCTGACCCCCAAGGCCGAAATCGAAGGCGACATGGGCGATTCCCACGTCGGTCTGCACGCCCGCCTGATGAGCCAGGCTTTGCGCAAGCTCACCGCCAACATCAAACGCTCGAATACCCTGGTTATTTTTATCAATCAAATCAGGATGAAAATCGGGGTGATGTTCGGATGTTTCAATTATGGCGCGCGGGTCGTTCTGGCGGATGGTTCCACAGAGAAAATTGGCAAGATCGTCAATCAAAAACGCCCTGTCGAAGTGTTATCCATGGATCCTGAGACGGGTCGTATCGAACCTCGTCCAGTCGTCAAATGGTTCCGCAATGGCGCAACCGATGAGTGGCTTTATTTCGAGGCGGCAGCGGGTGGCGGTTCCGGGCGCCGCAAATTCACTTGCACCGCCAACCATTTGATCTTTACTCCAAATGGTGAGCGCCGTGCAGGCCAACTGCAAATCGGCGATGAAGTGTTGGTGGCCGCCAAGCATTACGCTTTGAGCGAAGATCAGCGCCAATTGATCCTGGGGAGTCTATTAGGAGATGGATCCCTGCGTTATGCGTCGGAGCAAAATGTCTCTTTCCGAGTAGGGCATGGCGAGCAGCAACGATCTTACTGCCAATGGAAATGGGAGATACTGGCTCCGTTCGCCAACAAAATCGGTAAAACCGGCAAAGGCTTTGGCTTTGATACCCTTCCCATGCGCCAGCTTGCCGAGTTGTATAAGCAAGCGTATGGCCCTGAAGGTCGTCAAATCAGCGAAGCGATGCTGGCGGCGCTGGATGCCCGCGCAGTGGCGGTGTGGTATGGCGATGACGGTACATTCTCGGGAAGTTACGAATGCTGGGGACACGGCAAGGCCGAGATTGGCTGTGTTAGTCTCTCGATGGCCGATAAGGAACGACTCGCAACCCGGTTGGAAGAACTGGGTATGGGGCGTCCTACCGTGCGCGAGCATTCATTGTTATTCAGCGGAGAACGGACACGCGCGCTTCATGAGAAGATTGCTCCCTATTTACATCCCTCCCTGGATTGCAAACTGCACCCACATTTGCGGGGGCAATTTCATTGGCAGCCGGAAAAAATCGATCCTCATGCAAAAGATCGTCAGCTTGCTGCCCGCACCGAGTTACGCGCGGCGCCCATGCAGGTGACTCGTAAGGAAACCCGTCCGGCTGTGCCGCGCCACCGCATCCGTTTTGATTTGGGAGTGCAAGGCCGTCATACCTATTTGGTCGATCATGTTGTCGTCCACAATTCCCCGGAAACGACGACAGGCGGCAATGCGCTCAAATTCTACGCTTCGGTGCGCCTGGACATCCGCCGCATCGGTTCGATCAAGAAAGGTGACGAAGTCATCGGCAACGAAACCCGGGTCAAAGTCGTTAAAAACAAGCTGGCGCCGCCTTTCAAACAAGCCGAGTTTGAAATTCTCTATGGCGAAGGCGCGTCCCGGCTGGGCGAGATCATCGACCTCGGCGTTAAACTCGGGCTGATCGACAAATCCGGCGCCTGGTATAGTTGCCAGGGTACGCGCATCGGCCAGGGCAAGGAAAACGTCCGTGCTTATCTGAAGGAAAATCCTGATCTGGCCCGCGAACTGGAGGACAAGATTCGCACCCATTTTCTGGCGCGTCCGGATGCGGTGCCGACGACTCCGGAACAGGGTGAGGAGAGTGAGGACGACCTGCCCGGTTCCCCCGATGAGCTGGACGCGGACCTCTAAAAATCGCTCATCCGCCGACCGCGAGACGGCGGAACCACCGATTATTCGCGCCAAGGCTCTGGAGTTGCTGGCCCGGCGCGAACATGCCCGTCTGGAACTGCGGCAGAAGCTTGCACAGCGCGGCTTTCCCGTTGAGAACATCGATCCCGTGCTGGATCAACTCACCGAGGAACGCTTGCTCGACGAAAGCCGTTACGCTGAACTTTATGCCTGTAGCCGAGCGGATAAAGGCTATGGACCCTTGCGCATCGCTCGGGAATTGCGCGAACGCGGCGTCCCGCAAGAACTGGTTGACCGGATGCTGGCGGAACTGGAGGACGAATGGTTGCCCAAACTGCGGGAATTTCATCGCAAGCGTTTCAAGTCCCTGATCCCGGCGGATGTCGCCGGGCGCATGCAACAAACGCGGGTCTTATGCCAACATGGTTTTACTCTGGAGCAGATTAAGCAGTTGTTTGAGCAAGATTCACCATGACTGATCCTCCTGGCGATTACCGTATCGCAGAAGTCCTGGCGGTGATTCGCCAGGGCGAAAACAGCTCGGTCGAATTCAAATCCGCCAATGCGCATCCGGATTCCCTAGCGCGGGAACTGGTTGCCTTCGCGAATACCCAGGGAGGGACGCTGCTGATCGGCGTGGAAGATGATGGCCGTATTTCCGGCCTGACTGGAACCCTCGACTACGAAGAGCGCATCGCCAATATTGCGCGCCATAACGTCAATCCCCCGATCAACATCGAATCGGCGATGGTTCAGATGTCTGAAGGTCGGGTCTTGCTGGTCAAGGTGGATCGAGGTCGAGATCGTCCCTATCAGACCGCGCAAAATCAATTCCTGATCCGGGTCGGTTCGACGAACCGCACCGCGACTCAGGGCGAGCTTTTGCGCCTGTTTCAACAGGCCGGCCTGTTTCACTATGACGCCACCGCAGTCCAGGGAACGGGTATTGCCGGTCTCAATTTGGCCGCGCTGGATCGCTATTTCAATCAATACGGTTTCGATCTCAGCGCCGAGGACGATAAACCGCGCATCTTGGCCAATGCCGATATCATGACTGAGACCGGAGAAGCCACCGTCGCCGGCCTGCTGCTGTTTGGCATCAACCCCCAGCGTTACCTGTCATACGCAGGGATTTCCTTTGCCCATTTTGCCGGTCGCGAAATCACCGAGGAATTGATTGATAAGCAGGTCATCGAAGGCGTCTTGAGTTTTCAGGTTGATTCGGCGCTGGCGGTGATTCGCCATAATTTGCAACGTCCCAGTCGCATTCAAGGCGCGCGCACCGAGGACACGCGCTTTCAATATCCCGAAAAAGTGTTTCGCGAATTGCTGGTCAACGCTGTAGCGCATCGCAACTATGCGATCACCGGGTCACGTATTCGTATCCAGCTCTTCACCGACCGCATTGAGTTTATCAGCCCGGGCCGATTGCCAAATTCCGTCAGCATCGCCAAGTTGCCCATAGGAGTCTCCTACGCTGTTAATCCGATTATTGTCAAATTCATGGAGAACATGCGCTATGTGGATCGGCTGGGGCGCGGCCTGCCCATGGTCTGGCAAGCCGCCCGAAAAAATCAGCGCGACATCCGCTTTGAAGAGATTGGCGAAGAATTCCAGGTCGTTTTGGGGTTTCAGGAATTGCGTTACCGCTAGGCGGATGCAGCAAACCCGAGTGCTTTATCAGCATGGATTTGACGCGAGATATCCTCCTGAAAATACTCCTGCCCGGTGACTTTGCTTAAAAACCGGGTATGTTGAACCCGGCGGTTCTGAACGTTACGCTTGTTCAGTTCCCCGGACCCGCCGAGGAGACCTATTGGACATTCAAGCCTGCTTTGCTGACATTAGCTCGACAATCAGCGCTGAACTTGACGCTGCCCGGCAGTCTATCGTCGCGGCGGTCGCGTGGTTGACTGACCCGGCGCTGTTCGAGGTGCTGCTCAAGGCGGCCCGACGTGGGTGTCGGGTGCAACTAGCCTTGCTGAATGACGCCATTAACCACCAGTCCGGGCTGAATCCCGAGCGGTTGCGGGCGGCGGGCGGCGAGGTGTTCTGGATTCCCGAAGCCTTGGGCAATCAAGGTTCGCTGCACCACAAGTTTTGCGTGATCGATCACGATTGCGTCATTACCGGTTCCTACAACTGGACGCGGCGGGCAGCGCGGGCGGATGAGAATATCATCCGGGTGCGGGGCGATGCGGCGCTGGCGGCGGGTTATGTTGAAGCGTTCGCACAATTGCTGGACAAGCATTGTGTGCAACCGCGCGAACCGGCGCCGGATCGCCAGCAGGTGCTGCGCCGGCTGGAGGTGATTCACAATCTGCTGTTGCTGGAAGATTATGAATCGCTGGCAGGGCAGTTGCCCCGCTTGGCGGCGGCCCGGTCATTGCCGGAAGTGGCCGAGGTTCTCGACTCGCTGCAACGGCAGGATTGGGCGACGGCGCAAGCCCAATTGGCGGCGTTATTAGCGCGGGGACTGGCGCTGATTCCGTATGAAGATCCGGAACTGGCGGCGTTCCGGTTGGAATTACGCACTCTGGAAGCGCAGGTGGTGGCGTTGAGCCAGGAACAGGCGGAGGTGGAGCGGCTGATTCAGGAATTTGCCCGCTGTGAGCAGGCGGCGCTGGGCGATTTCCTGGAGGAAGCGTTGCGCTTGCGGGAACAGTACTGGCAACAGCGCGCCGCACACCGGGCGGCCACCGAAGCAGAGCGCACGGCTTACAGTCAGGCCCGCACCGATTATGCTGATTATCAGAACAGCCGGGCAGCGGCGGAACCGTTGCCGCAAACGCCCCCATTGGACCCTGACCAGCAGGCGGAACTCAAGCGTCTGTTCCGGGAGACCAGCATGTTGTGTCATCCTGATCGGGTCACGGAGGCAGACCAGGCGCAAGCACAGGCGCTGTTTATTGAGGTCCGTGCGGCGTATCAGCGAGGCGACCTGGAGACGTTGCAACGGCTGCATCGGCAATTGAAGAGTGGTCGGCCATTTGCCGATCCGGCTACCGTGCTGACTGAAGGCGATCAACTGCGCAAGCGAGTGGCGCAATTGCGGCTGGAAGTGGAACGCCTGCTGGCGGCAGTGCAGGCGCTGCGGCAACATGAGACGTATCAGACGCTGGTGGGGATTGCCGACTGGGAGCAGTATTTTGCGGAGGCCCGTCAGCGACTGGTGGACGAGATTGCGCGGTTGCGGGTGAAGGTTACCGGGATGAATGAAAAAATGGCCGAAGATGGTGAAAATGGTGACTGACTGGCCGTTTTAATCCTGGTTCGACTGCCTACTGGATGATGTTGGACCCCCATCCAGCACACTATGCGATGCTCAATCATTTCCATCCCACGCGGGGAGGTAAAAATTCCATGTATGCCCACCGTATTATTCATACCCTTGCATGATTTGCATGTGCAATTTGATTTGCCTCCTGAATTCACGGGCTGCCAGTTTGCAGAAATTATTGTGTTACCGGTTCACTCTACAGTATCGGACTCACTCAGTTGGGAAGAGCGGGTGCGCAATTTGGCCGGTACTTTAAGTGATGATTTTCCGCAAGATGTGGATGATGCGGATTTAGGGGAAGATACGCCGCGAGAAGGGCTGAAATGAGCCGTTATCTGTTGGATACGAATGCCTGCATTGCCTGGCTACAAAACAATTCGCCGGTTGTTGAGCGTGTTATCAAAGCTGGAGAAGGCAATGTTTGGCTGTGTACGCCAGTCAAGGCTGAATTGTGGTTTGGGGCTTTCAAAAGCCAGCGTGTTACGGAAAATCAACTTCGGTTACAGACGTTTTTCAATAACCTGCCCAGTCTGAGTTTTAATGATGCTTCCGCCGAACAATTTGGTGATATTCGGGCGACTTTGGCCCGCGCAGGCACGCCGATTGGTCCATACAATCTCCAAATTGCTGCGATTGCCTTAGCCCATAATTTAATCAGCAATTCCCGGTCTCTTTATTTAGACCTGCTTTTGAATAGAGTA
>JAGRHM010000097.1:0-589 GCA_020445005.1 Candidatus Competibacteraceae bacterium
TGGCTGGACTCGCTCATGCAACGGGCCATCAACGCCGGGTCAAGATCGGGCAACAGGCGACTTCGGGCGCTTGGCGAGTAGCCGCCCTCCTGCAACAGAAAAAACTGGAGTTGGCCTTTTTGCCAAAACCAGACTTCAGGAACGCCCAGACCTCGGTACACTTCCAACTTATCAATGCCTCCCGAAGTCCAAACCACCTCGATAGCGATATCCGGAATGCTCGGCGGCTCGTCTCTGATTCCCACGACATAGCATTCATCGGCTTCGACGCCGCGCTCCACTGCGGCGGATTTCACCGTCCACGAGCCATAGCCGTTCAATTCGATATTCCGTTCTTCGGCGTAAGCCTCCAGCAAACGGCCCAACATCGTTTTGAAATGTTCATGATTAATGGACGGCGACATCAGTTCCAGTTCCCCTTGAAGATAAGTGACGCGGGCGCCAGCCTGATCGCCGCGCATCGCCAGAAAAGCTTCATACCCTTCCCAACTGATGTCGTGCAGGCAAACACGCTGGTCGATATGCTGAATCGGAACCGCCGGAGGATGCAATGCAGAAATCATAGCCAAATCTCCCAATGGGTTAACGA
>JAGRHM010000097.1:673-3116 GCA_020445005.1 Candidatus Competibacteraceae bacterium
GCTGGGGAACAGACCCCCGGTTAAAACCAGTAATCCCATCACGCTGGCGATCAGCAATTCACGGGGACGCAGATCCATCGCCGAGGCGACCGCCGGTTGCATGACCGGCCCCAAAAAAGCGTGTCGGAAGAAACCCAGAAAATAAGCCGCGCTCAGAATCACCCCAAGCAGGGCAACAACAGCCAGACCGGGCGAAACTTGCAAAATGCCCAGCAGCATCAGCAATTCAGCGACGAAGCCATTCGTGCCGGGCAGCCCAATCGACGCCATGCCCAGCAACAGGAACAAAGCGGTCAGGCGCGGTAGGGGTTGCGCCAGTCCGCCCAGGCTGGCCAGATCGGTCGAACCCAACCGATGGTGCAGAAAACCGGCCATGAGCATCAACCCGCTGGCGACAATGGCGAAATTGGCCAGTTGGAAAATCGCGCCCTGCACACCCTGCATATTCATCGCAGCGAGGCCCATCATCACCAGCCCGACATGGCTGATGCTGGAAAACGCCAGCATCTTGCGCAAATTGGCCTGGCGCAATGCAATCAGCGCCCCATACAGCAGCCCGAATAAGCCCAGGAGCGCGATCAACCAGAAAAAATCGCGGGCCGCCACCGGCGCCAGCGGCAGCGTAAAGCGCAACATGCCAAAGACGCCCAGTTTGAGACCGACCAGCAACGCGCTCAGTCCCACCGGCCCTTCCTTTAACACGGTCGGCAGCCAGGCATGGAAAGGAAAAAGCGGCGCTTTGACCGCGAAGCCGAAGAACAGCAACAGGAAAACCACCGTCTGCGCCGGGGCGGGTAATGGCTGTTGCAACAATGTCAGATAGTCGAAATTTAACGCATGACCGGCAACGCCTGAGTCATGCAGCCCCAGCAGAATCATCCCGAACAGCAGGGGAACGCCGCCGGCGAGCATGAATAGCGTATATTGAGTCGCAGCGAAGCGCCGTTCCGGGCCAATGCCCCACAGGCTGATCAAGAAGTAAATAGGAACCAGGGTCAGCTCCCAGAACAGGAAGAACAGCACCAGATCCAGGGCGCAGAACACGCCCATGGTCACCCCCTCCAGCGCCAGCAACAGGGCGAAGTACAAGCGCGGCAGCGACTGAATGCTGGTCCAGGACGCTAGAATCACCGCGCAGAACAGCAGCGCGGTCAGCGGTGGAAACAGCGCAGCGATGCCGTCGATGCCCAACAGATAATGAACATTCAGACTGGGAATCCACGGTGCGCGCTCCACAAACTGCATCTCCCCGACCTCCGGGCGCAGTACGATCAACATCACCAGCGACAACGCCAGCTCCGCCACCGCGCCCGCCAATGCCAGGATGCGCACGGTGCGGTCCTCGCGCGGGAACAGCAACAGCAACGTCCAGGCCAGCGGCAGAAAAATGAGCAGACTGAGCATGGGAAAACCGATCGAGTCGGCAACCGATAAATATTCAAGATTCATCCCAGATTCCTTTATCGTTGATCAATCATGGCCTTAATATGGGCCAGCAACGCTGCCAGCGCCCCACGATGGCGTTCCACGACTGCTCGTCCACGTTGGCCGGCGTCCCGACCTTGCTGGAGGTCGGCCAACAACCAGTCGAGAGTGACGGCGAGTTCGCCAACATCCATGACTTGCCAGGCGGCTTTTGCTTCCAGCAATTGTTGACTCGCCTCGGCGAAATTGAACATGTGGGGGCCGAATAGCACGGGTAATCCGAGTAGCGCCGGCTCCAGCACATTATGGCCTCCGGTAGGGACCAAGCTGCCGCCGACAAACGCCAGATCGGCGGCAGCGTAAAACAGAAGCAATTCACCCATGCTGTCGCCCAGGAAGACGGCGGTATCCGGCGTACAGGGACGCTGCTCACTGCGCCGGATCAGATTGAAACCCTGTTCCCGACACAACGCGGCCACATTGTCAAAGCGTTCCGGGTGGCGCGGCGTCAGCACGAGCAGCAAGTTTGGCCAGCTACTGCGAACCCTTATGAACGCTCGTAAAATCTGTTCATCTTCGCCGCTGTGGGTACTGGCGGCGATCCAGACTGGCTGGTTTTCTCCAAGCCATTTCCGTCGAAATTGCCGTCCTTGTTCCCGTAGATCATCGGGTATTTTCAGGTCGTACTTGAGATTGCCCGTCACCTCGACCCGTGGCGCGCCCAGCGCACGAAAGCGCCTGGCGTCACTCTCCCCCTGGGCAGCAATTAGCGTGATGTCCTGCAACATGGATGCGGTCAATCCGGGAATCCGCGCATAGCCGCGCGCCGAGCGTTCCGATAACCGGGCGTTGGCGATCAGTGTTGGAATTCCTGCCGTAGCGCATTGTCGCAGCAGATTCGGCCACAATTCGGTTTCCATAATAATCGCTAGTCGGGGTTGGGTCCGATGCAGAAATCGCCGCACGACGCTGGGCAGATCATAAGGGGCGTAGACATGTTGCACTCGCTCTCCGAGCG
>JAGRHM010000098.1 GCA_020445005.1 Candidatus Competibacteraceae bacterium
TGCCGGGGCTGGCGGATGTGCGTCTCCGGCTGTCCGTACAAGAAGATTTACTACAACTGGAATACCGGCAAATCCGAGAAGTGCATTCTCTGTTACCCGCGCATCGAGGCCGGTCAACCGACGGTCTGTTCGGAAACCTGTGTGGGCCGTATCCGCTACCTGGGCGTTTTACTCTACGACGCCGATCGTATTGAAGAAGCCGCCAGCGTCCTGGATGAGCAGAGTCTCTATCAGGCGCAACTCGATATGTTCCTCGATCCGTTCGACGCCACGGTGCAGGCCGAAGCCCGCAAGGCCGGCATTCCCGAACCGTGGCTGAAAGCGGCTCAGGAGTCGCCCATCTACAAAATGGCGATTGAATGGAAGATCGCCTTCCCGCTGCATCCCGAATATCGCACCCTGCCGATGGTCTGGTATGTGCCGGCGCTGTCGCCGATCCAGGCCCGCGCCGAGGCCGGTCAGATCGGCATGAACGGCATCATCCCGGATGTCGGTTCACTGCGCATTCCCTTGAAGTATCTGGCCAATCTGCTGACCGCTGGCGATGAGCAGCCGGTCAAGCAGGCGCTGGAGCGGATGCTGGCCATGCGCGCCTACATGCGGGCCAAGACTGTCGATGGGGAAATCCGCGACGATGTGCTGAAAGCGGTCAACCTGCGTATTGATCAGGTCGAGTCAATGTACCGTTATCTGGCCATCGCCAATTACGAAGATCGCTTTGTTATTCCTACCAGTCACCGCGAATACGCCAGCGCGACTTATGACGCCTTTGGCGAACGCGGCGGTTGCGGGTTCAGCTTCGGCAACGGTTGTTCGCCGGGTACGGACAAGACCAACCTGTTCGGCGGCAAGAAGGTGACGACGCGCCGGGCGGTTCCGATCAAGGTCGAGCCGGCGAAAGGCTAAAGGTTAAAGGCTCAAGGCTCAAGGCTCAAGGCTCAAGGCTCAAGGCTAAGGTGAAATCAATGAAAACCTTGAAAGTCCTGTCTGTTCTGCTCGCGTACCCGCAAGCGGAGATGCAGGCGGCGCTGAGTGAAATGGTGGACGTTCTGGATCGGGAAACCCGGTGGCTGCCTAAACGCGACTATCGGGCGTTGCTGGCGCTGATCGAGTACCTGCGCCGCACCGACTTGCTGGAATTGCAGGAGCGGTATGTGCGGCTGTTCGACCGGGGCCGGGCGCTGTCGCTGCATTTGTTCGAGCATATCCACGGCGAATCCCGGGATCGTGGCCAGGCGATGATCAACCTGTTGGAGGTGTACCGTCAGCACGGTTTTGCACTGAGCGCCCGCGAGTTGCCGGATTATCTGCCGCTGTTTCTCGAATATCTGGCGCAACGCCCGGAGGGCGAGGCGCTGGACATGCTGACGGACGCCATGCCGATTATTGCTTTACTTGGAGCGCGATTGAACGAACGCGGCAGCGATTATCACGTCGTGTTCGACGCGCTCACGGCGCTGGTCGGCGAACCGGCGGAGATCGAAGACATTCGCCAGCAAGCCGCGACCGAGGGGCCGGATGAAGTCATTGTTAATATGGACAAAATCTGGGAAGAGGAGGCGGTGACGTTCCTGGCGAATCAGACAGGATGCGCCAGCCACCGCCTGCGGCCTGACGCCACGCAACCGGTGCAGTGGATGCGCCAGACCGGCGCAAAGCAGTAACCCGCTCGCTCCCTGTAACGCTCCCCTCACCCGCTTGCGGGAGAGGGATTGAGAGGTGAGGGCCGCTCCCACACCCATAGATGAGGCACAAGATCATGAGTTACTTTGATACCCTGTTGTTTGGCGTTTATCCTTATCTGGCCGGCACGATTTTTCTGCTCGGCAGCCTGGCGCGCTTCGACCGTGACCAGTTCACCTGGAAAGCCCATTCCAGTCAGCTCCTGAGCAACAAGAACATGCGCTGGGCCAGCAATCTGTTTCATGTCGGCATTCTGCTGCTGTTTATTGGTCATTTCGTCGGTCTGCTGACGCCGCCGGAACTGTTCCATGTCCTCGGCATTTCCGCCGGCGCCAAGCAGGTGCTGGCCATTGTCGCCGGCAGTATCGCCGGGCTGATGTGCTTTGTCGGGCTGACGATGCTGGTGCGGCGGCGTTTGACCGATCCCCGCGTGCGCGCGAACAGTACGCGAATGGATATTTTTATTCTGTTGCTGCTTTATGTGCAGTTGATTCTCGGCTTGCTGACCGTGCCGGTGTCGCTGATGCACTTGGACGGCGGCAATATGCTGCTGCTCATGGCTTGGGCGCGGAACGTCGTGACCTTCGATCCAGCGGAAGCCGTCGCGGCGATCAGCAGCATCGGTTTCCTGTTCAAGTTGCACATCTTCCTGGGCCTGACCACCTTCCTGGTGTTCCCGTTCAGCCGCCTGGTGCATATCTGGAGCGCCCCGGTGACTTATCCAGTGCGCCCTTATCAAGTCGTGCGGCAACGCTGAGGTCCTTGACGCCCATGCCTCCATCCCCAACCCCGCTGGTCGATCGTTTCGGTCGCCGGGTCACCTATGTCCGGTTCTCGGTGACCGACCGCTGCGACTTTCGCTGTCTCTACTGCATGAGCGAGCAGATGACCTTTCTGCCGCGCGCGCGCGTGCTGACGCTGGAAGAACTGGCGACGCTGGGTCGGGCGTTCGTGGCGCTGGGCGCGCATAAAATTCGCATCACCGGCGGCGAACCCCTGGTGCGGCAGAATGTGTTGTGGCTGTTCCGGAAATTGGGTCAGTTGCGTGAACGCGGCTTAGCGGAACTGGTGCTGACCACCAATGGTTCACAACTGGAGCGCTACGCCGCCGACCTGCACGCCGCTGGCGTGGCGCGAATTAACATCAGCCTGGACAGCCTGAACCCGGATCGTTTCCGGCGCATCACCCGGGTGGGCGACCTGGAGACCGTGTTACGCGGCATTCGGGCCGCTCAATCCGCCGGTTTCCAGCGACTGAAACTGAACGCGGTCATTCTCAAGGGCCGCAATCACGAGGAGGTCACCGATCTGGCGCGTTTCGCGGTCGATAACGGACTGGACATCAGCTACATCGAGGAAATGCCGCTGGGCGTCATCGGCGATCACGACCGCGCCGCCGCCTATTATTCCAGTGACGCCATCCGCGCCGATCTGGCCCAAACCTTTACCCTGATTCCTTCCACCGAAACCACCGGCGGCCCATCACGCTATTACCGCATTCCCGGCAGTCAAACACGCATTGGCTTCATTTCGCCGCACAGCCACAACTTCTGCGGCGATTGCAACCGGGTGCGGGTCTCCGCCGAAGGCCGGTTATTGCTCTGCCTGGGCCAGGAACATTCCGTGGATTTGCGACATGTCCTGCGCGCGCATCCCGGCAACCTTGAGCGACTGAAGCAGGCGATTGTCGCGGCCATGGCGATCAAGCCACGCGGCCATGAATTCCAGCTCGGCGGCCAACCGGTCATCCTGCGCCACATGAACCATACTGGCGGTTAATTCAAAATGGTCGCAGGTAGCGACCGCTACGCGGCTATTCCATGACGGCTGATTCAGGGATGCCGGCCGATCGACCTGTAGAAAACGGAAGAATCATGCAATTGCCCATGCCTGCGTTGAAACGCTTTGCCCGGCTCTATCTGATTCCCGACATGGTCAGCCCCCCGCTGACCGAATACTCCCGCACTTGTTTGGCCAGCTTCGCCGCGTTGGTATGCACTCTGTTACTGGCCCGCTCGTTGCTACCGGAAATCCCCGCTACGCTTCTTTGCGGGCCGCTCGCGGCTTCGACTATCCTGCTGTTCATGTTGCCGCATAGTCCGCAAGCGCAACCCTGGCCGGTCGCCGGCGGCTACCTGGTCGCCACCCTGACGGGCATTAGCGCAGGATTGCTGATGCAAGACCCGCTCTGGGCAGCGCTGATCGCTGTTCCGCTTACCGCCTGGCTGATGAGCGTCTTGCGCTGCCCGCATCCACCGGGCGCCGCGGCGGCGGTCGTATTCGCTACAACGTACTCGGCAACCTGGCCCTCCTTTGGATTCAGCGCGGCTCTGGGTGGGATGCTGATTTATCCCGCGCTGCTGTTGGGCGGCGCGCTGGCGCTGAACAATACCGCCTTGCGCCGTCCTTATCCCCATTGCAAAGCGCCTCCGCCGAAAACCATTCATCGAACCGACGATCCGCCGCCCCTGGCGCGTTTGGGGTTGCAAACCGCCGATTTGTATCAAGCGCTGCGGGAAGTTGAAACCTTCATGGATATTGCCGAGGATGACCTGGAGCGCATTTATGTGCTCGCCTCCCGCCATGCTTTTCAGCGCCATATCGGCTTGACCTGCGCCGACATCATGAGCCGCGATGTGATTTCCATCGCTCCGACCACGCCCCTGGATGAAGCCTGGCGACTCTTGCGGCGGCACAAGATCAAGGTGTTGC
>JAGRHM010000099.1 GCA_020445005.1 Candidatus Competibacteraceae bacterium
AATCGTCCAGGCCCAGCGTCCACGGCGCGCCAAAAAGGATCAGGTGCCCTTGCGTCAAATCGAAACGCAGCAGATCGACCACCGGCGCGAACAGGAACAGAATGAAAAAGCCGCCCTGATACAGGACGCGCTGGCGTTGAAAAGGCGTCATGACAGCAAATTTCCGACCAGAGGATAGCGAAAGGTTTGTCCGGCGAGCGCCCGCGCCAGTCCCAAAATGCCCAACAGCACCAAGGTCGCGTGTGCGGTGGTGAAATAGAGAATGACGATGACCCAGGTGCTGGCCGCGTCATAACCGCCCAGGGTAATGATCAGCAGATTGACGATCACCAGCAACCCGCCGGCCCACAAACTGGCGGAAAGCGTTTGCTGTAAATGCTGACGTCCCAGCAGCGGCGCTGTCCGGCAATAGCGCCCGTACAGTCCCAGCAGCAGCAGAAACGCCAGCCCCGGCAACAGCAACAGATTGATCAGGTACAATGATTCTGCGGCAATCGCCAGGCCCTGGCCGGGAGGGGAGGGGTCCTCCATCGGAGACGACTCAGGCGAAATGGGCATTCACCACCTCCAGCAACGCCATGGCGGTCAGGTCATCATCGGTCAGCGCCTCGACCAGCGCCACCCGGCAAGCAGTCACCGGCGCCATGCCGCCCTGGATTAACTGGGCGGCGTACACCAGCAGGCGGGTACTCGGCGCTTCGTCCAGATCATGCTCTTTCAAAGTGCGCAGCGCGTAACCCAGACGCACCAGCGCTTCGACTGTGGCGGCCGCACAACCGGTTTCTCCCATGACAATCGCCCGTTCCCGCTCCGGGGCGGGAAAGTCGAAACGCAGGGCAATGAACCGTTGGCGGGTCGATGGCTTCAGGCTTTTCAACAGGTTCTGGTAACCGGGATTGTAGGACACCACCAACATGAACGAGGGCGGCGCGATCAGCACTTCCCCAGTGCGTTCAATCGGCAGCACCCGCCGGTCATCGGCCAAGGGATGCAGCACTACCGTTGTATCCTTGCGCGCCTCGACAATTTCATCCAGATAGCAGACGCTGCCTTCACGCACCGCCCGGGTCAGCGGCCCATCGCACCACACCGTTGCCCCGCCGTGCAATAGATGCCGCCCGACCAGATCGGCGGCGGACAGATCATCGTGACAGGCCACGGTATGCAGCGGCAAACCCAGTCGCGCCGCCATGTGCGCGACAAAGCGGGTTTTCCCGCAACCGGTCGGTCCCTTGATCAGCAGCGGCAGGCGATGCCGCCAGGCGGCTTCAAACACCGCGCATTCATCGGCGGAGGGTTCGTAGTAGGGGAGGTCCGGCATGGCAGGGGACAGGGGGCAGGCATCAAAATCCCCTCGCCCTTGGTGGGAGAGGGTTAGGGTCACGGCCATGAACTTAAGCCTCTTAAGCATCCCAGGGCGTTGCCCTGGGCTAAAATTAGGACGCCCCTTTAGGGCTTAACTCAATGAAAATATTGTGGGTTCCGCCCTGAAAGGGCGATTCAATGTTAGCCCAGGGCAACGCCCTGGGTGATCAAGGTCATGTGATTTTCTTAAGTTAATGGCCGTGAGGGTGAGGGTGGGGGTGGGGGGCATTATGTCGCCGCTGGCTGCGCGGTGCCGACGTCTACCGCTTGCGGCTTATCCTTGGCGAAGAAGCTGTAGAGATACACGATCAGGCCGAGGCAGAACACCACGCCCGCCAGCCAGCGCATCCAGTAGAACAGCGCGAGTTGATCCTGCACCGCCATGAACGCCTGCGGATTATCGATAATGCGCTGCAGCCAGACTTGCAGAATGCCGGCGGCGGTCAGGAACAGGGTGATAAACACCATCGACACCGTCATCAGCCAGAAGCTCCACATTTCCAGCACCTGGGCGCGCTCCGGGTTGACCTCGCGCCCGCGCAACATCGGCATGGCGTAGGAAATAATAGTCAGCACCACCATGACATACGCGCCAAAGAACGCCAGGTGGCCATGCGCGGCGGTGATCTGGCTGCCGTGCGTGTAGTAGTTGATCGGCGCCAGGGTGTGCAGGAAGCCCCAGACGCCCGCGCCCAGGAACGCCATGACCCCGGTGCCCAGCGCCCACAAGGTGGCCGCTTTATTCGGATGCTGCCGGCGGCGGCGATTGACCATGTTGAAGCAGAATACCGTCATGGCGAAGAACGGCAGCGGCTCCAGCGCCGAGAAAATCCCGCCCCACCATTGCCAATACGCCGGCGTCCCGATCCAGTAGTAATGATGGCCGGTGCCGATGATGCCGGTGACCAGCGCCAGAGTGACAATCACATACAGCCATTTCTCAATCACTTCCCGGTCGACGCCGGTGACCCGGAGCAGCACGAAGCCGAGAATGGCGGCCATAATCAGCTCCCAGACGCCCTCGACCCACAGATGCACCACCCACCACCAGAAATACTTGTCCTTGACCAGATTGGACGGGTTGTAGAAGGCGAACAGAAACAGCACCGCCAGTCCGATCAGTCCAATCAACAAAATCATGCTGATCGCCGTTTTGCGACCCTTCAAAATGGTCATGCCGATGTTGTACAGGAAGGCCAGCGCCACCACCACAATGCCGACTTTGGTCGGCAACGGCTGCTCCAGGAACTCGCGGCCCATGGTTTCCAGCAGGTCGTTACCGGTCATCTCCGCCAGCGTGGCGT
>JAGRHM010000100.1 GCA_020445005.1 Candidatus Competibacteraceae bacterium
TGCGCGCCTTGTCCGGGTTATCCATGATGCGCGGCACCACCACGGCCGCCAGGATGCTCAGAATCACCACCACGACCATGACTTCGATCAGGGTGAAGCCGCGTAAACGCCGCCTGTGTCCAAACGTGCTCCCTCTTTGCAGGGAAGAGCTGGGGTAAGGGGAGTGAACGGTTCTATATCCAAGATTTATCAACACGGAAAATCTCCAGAATTCAGTCCTGGTCAGAGCCGGCGTCAGGTTCAGGCGCGGCCCAACCGGTATAAAGCAATCTCGCCGAACAGGTTGGGCCACAGGCGCGGACCGCGCCAAGGACGGTGTGCATGGTCGAGCACCATGCGTTGCAAAACATCGATGCGCTTGCGCCGGCACAGTTTCTCAAAATCACGAATCGTGAAAAGATGGATATTGGGTGTGTTATACCACTGATAAGGCAAGGTTTTTGCGACAGGCATCAAGCCTTGCAAGGCAATTTGCATCCGGCAGCGCCAGAACCCGAAGTTCGGAAAAGTAACAATTCCCTGCCGACCGACCCGCAGCATTTCATCCAGCAAGCGTTCAGTGTGTCGGACCGCCTGTAAGGTCTGGGTCATGATCACGTAGTCAAAGCTGCTGTCGCTGAAGTCCTCCAGCCCGGCTTCCAGGTCTGCATGAATCACGTTCACGCCGGTTTGAATGCATTTGACAATGTTGCCGGTGTCGATTTCCAGGCCATAACCTTCAACCTGTCGCTGTTCGTGCAAATAGGCCAGCAATGCGCCATCGCCGCAACCCAAGTCGAGCACCCGGGCGCTGGGGCGAATCCAGTCGCTGATCAACTCCAGTTCAGGACGCATGCGCATGGATCTCAGTAGAATGAGGCAGGGGGGATGCTTCATAAGAGAACGCTTCTTCGGGACCGTTCACTTCACGAGCGACCCGGGTTAGATAACCGCGCAGCATGTCATGATACAGCGGAATGGGCATCAAAAAAGCATCGTGGCCATACTCCGAGGTAATTTCGGCATAGCTGACCTCGCGGTTGGCCCGCACCAGTGCCCGCACAATTTCGCGCGACCGGGCGGGAGAAAACCGCCAGTCGCTGGTAAAAGCGATGATCAGAAATCGTGCCTGCGCCCGGTGAAAGGCCACCGATAAATCCTGATCGAAATCGGCTGCCGGGTCAAAGTAGTCGAGGGTTTTGGTCATCAGCAAATAAGTGTTAGCGTCGAAACGATCCACGAAAGCTTTGCCCTGATGGCGCAGGTAGCTCTCCACCTGAAACTCGGTGTCGAAGTTAAAGTTAAAATTGGGCGTTCCCTGGCGCAGCTCGCGGCCAAACTTGGCGCGCATCCCTTCATCTGAAAGATAGGTGATGTGACCCAGCATTCGGGCGATCATCAGCCCACGCCGGGGCAACACGCCGAATTCATAGTAATGACCGTGATGAAAATCGGGATCGGACAAAATAGCCTGCCGGGCGACTTCGTTGAAGGCAATGTTTTGCGCCGACAAGCGGGGGGCGGCGGCGATCACCAAGGCATGACGAATCCGCTCGGGAAAGGTGATCGCCCACTGCATGGCTTGCATCCCCCCCAGACTGCCGCCAATGATAGCGGCCCATTGCTGGATGCCGAGTCGATCGGCGAGCCGGGCCTGGCTACGCACCCAGTCCTTGACCGTGACGATGGGGAAGTCCGGTCCATAAGGTTTGCGGCTGTCTGGATTGATCGAGGTCGGTCCGGTGGAGCCTTTGCAGCCGCCCAGATTGTTGCAGCACACCACGAAGAATTGACTGGTATCAATCGGTTTGCCGGGGCCGATACAATTATCCCACCAGCCCGGCTTGCTGGGATCGCTGCCTTCGTGAAAGCCGGCGGCGTGATGATCACCAGAGAGGGCATGGCAGATCAACACCGCATTGCTGTGGTCGGCGTTCAGCGTTCCATAGGTTTCATAGACGATTTCATAGTCAGCCAGCATCCGGCCACAATCCAGCGCCAGCGGTTCAGCGAAAGGGGCGGTTTGGGGCGTGATCAGACCGACGGAATCGGGAGGAAATTGTGCGGCCATCGTTCTCCTGACCGTAATGTTTGTCCTTGGGTGAAATGGTTGACGATTTAGTTTGAGTGGCGCGCAACGGCGCGGTAACCGATATCGGTCCGGTAATACGCTCCATCCCAATGGATGCGCTTGACACTGTTATAGGCCAGGCTTTGCGCTTCGGCGACGGTGGCGCCAAGCGCGGTGACGCATAACACCCGCCCACCGTGGGTAACGATAGGGCCATCCTTCGCTTCCGTCGTCCCGGCATGGAAGATCTTGATATCGTCGCCCAGTTCCTCATCATGCGCCGGCAGACCGGAGATGACGTCACCCTGCCGGTAACGACCGGGATAACCGGCGGCGGTCATCACCACACCCAACGCTGGACGCGAATCCCAATCGATCGCAACGTCACTTAAACGCCCTTCCAGCGCCGCCTTGCACAGCTCCACCAGATCCGAGCGTAAGCGCAAGAGCAGGGGCTGGGTTTCGGGGTCGCCTAGCCGGCAATTGTATTCCAGCACCTTGGGGCCATCGGCGGTGATCATAATTCCGGCGTAGAGGAACCCAACATAGCGGCAACCCTCCGCGGCCATGCCGCGCACGGTGGGTTCGATAATCTCGCTCATGATCCGCTCATGCAATTGCGGGGTCACGACCGGAGCGGGAGAATACGCGCCCATGCCGCCGGTATTCGGCCCCCGGTCGCCATTGTCGCGGGCTTTGTGATCCTGGGAAGAGGCCAGCGGCAGGATGAATTCCCCGTCCGTCATGACAATGAAGCTGGCTTCTTCGCCGACCAGAAATTCCTCGATGACCACCCGATGACCCGCCGCGCCGAAGTCTGCGCCGCTTAACATGCCGTGCATCGCGGCGATGGCTTCGTCTTCGTTCTGCGCCAGAATGACGCCTTTGCCTGCCGCCAGACCATCGGCTTTAACCACCACCGGCGCACCCATTGCGCGGATGTAGTCTTCCGCCGCATCCGGATCGGTGAAGCTTTGATAACGGGCGGTCGGGATGTGATGACGCGCCAGAAAATCCTTGGCGAAGGCTTTAGAACCTTCCAGTTGCGCCGCCGCTTTGGAGGGACCAAAGCAGGGCAGGCCCGCTTGGGCGAACTGGTCGACAATGCCCAGCACCAGCGGAACTTCCGGGCCAATGATCGTCAAATCAATCTGGTGATCGCGGGCGAATTGCAGCAGGTCCGGCGCGTCATCGGCAGTAATGGCGATGTTGGTGACCTTGGGTTCCCGCGCCGTGCCGGCGTTGCCTGGCGCCACATAGACCTGGTTGACCCGGCTGGAGCGCGCAACTTTCCAAGCCAGAGCATGTTCGCGGCCGCCGCCGCCGATAATCAGGATGTTCATCAATGTCTCCCTGCTTCAGCGTCAAAACTCAATGCCGGAAATGCCGCATCCCGGTGAAGACCATGGTCATGTTGTACTCATCCGCAGCGGCGATGACTTCGTTGTCGCGCATCGAGCCGCCCGGTTGAATAACCGCGGTAATCCCGAATTCCGCGGCCAAATCAATACCATCCCGGAACGGGAAGAAAGCGTCGGAAGCCATCGCCGCGCTTTTCAGCTCCAACTTTTCTTCCTGCGCCTTCATGGCGGCGATACGCGCTGAAAACACCCGGCTCATTTGCCCGGCCCCGACGCCCAGAATCATCCCGTCCTTGCCATAGACGATGGCGTTGGATTTGACAAACTTCACCACCTGCCAGGCGAACAGCAGATCGGCCATTTCTTCGCCACTCGGCTTGCGCTTGGTCACGACTTTCAATGCCGAAAGCGCGACTTGGCCGAGATCACGGTCCTGCACCAGCAATCCGCCGGTAACCCGCTTGTAGTCCCAGCCCGGCGCCCGGTCGATATCCCAGAGGCCGCAGGCCAGCACCCGCACATTCTGTTTGCTCGCAGTGACCGTTAAAGCTTCCGGCATGACCTCCGGGGCGATGATCACCTCGACAAATTGGCGTTCGACGATGGTTTTGGCGGTCATCTCGTCCAAGGGGCGATTGAAGGCGATGATGCCGCCGAATGCGGATGTGGGATCGGCCTGATAGGCGCGGTTGTAGGCGTCGAGAATCGTTGCGCCGACCGCCACGCCGCAGGGATTGGCGTGCTTGACGATCACGCAGGCCGGGGCGGCAAAGCCTTTGACGCACTCCAAAGCGGCGTCGGTATCGGCGACGTTGTTATAGGACAGTTCCTTGCCCTGGAATTGCTGGGCAGTGGCGATACAGGCTTCCTTGGGTTGCGGTTCGACATAGAACGCCGCGCCTTGATGCGGGTTCTCGCCGTAACGCATAGCTTGCGCCTTGCGGAACTGAATGCTGTAGGTACGGGGGAAAGGATCGCGTTCGCCTGCGGCTTGAATGGAGCCGAGATAGTTAGCGATAGCGCCGTCGTAGCGGGCGGTGTGTTCAAACACCTTGGTCGCCAGATCGAAGCGGGTAGCATTACTGACCGCTCCGTTTCCAGTACGCATTTCGCTCAGCACTCGTTCATAATCGCCAGCATCCACCACGACGGTGACCGCCGCATGATTCTTGGCCGCCGCCCGCAGCATGGTCGGTCCGCCGATGTCAATGTTTTCAATGGCGTTAGCCAGGGTGCAATCCGGCTGGGCGACGGTAGCCTCGAAGGGATAGAGATTGACCACCAGCAAGTCGATCAGGGGAATGCCATGCTGCATCATGGCGTCTTCATCCTCGCCGCGCCGACCCAGCAAACCGCCATGAATGCGGGGATGCAGCGTTTTGAGCCGGCCATCCATCATTTCCGGGAAGCCGGTGTAGTCAGCGACTTCGATAACCGGTATGCCGTTGTCGTTCAGCAGCTTGGCGGTACCACCGGTGGAGAGCAGTTCCACGTCCAGCTCATGCAGGGCGCGAGCGAAATCGACGATGCCGGTTTTGTCGGAAACGCTGAGCAAAGCGCGGCGGATGGGGGAAGCGAAGGTTGGATTCATGCGGGAGTCCGTGGCCATTGGAGAAATGGAGGGTAAGCGCCGGAATGAACGATTAAAGGTCTTCTTCGGCCGCTGAGCCAAAATAGAGATCGTAGAACCGGTCTTTCTCGGCATCGTACTGCATGAGTTCGCCATTTTCGAGATCGTAGTACCAGCCATACAGATTCAGACGGCGATCCTCAACCCGTTCGCGCACGAATGGGAAGCTCAGCAAATTGGTCAGCGAGGCGCGAATGCCGGCGCGTTCGCAAGCCCGTTGCTTGAATTCGCGGCTGGCGTCCGGCCAGCGGCGCAACACTTCGTCACGAGCCGAAGTCGCGATCTGCACCCAGGGCGCAATAAAACCCTCGCCTTCATCATTCAGGCCGTAGCCTTCCAGCAGCGCATTAATACCGCCGCAGCGCGAATGACCGAGCACGATGATGTTGCGGACCTGCAGATTGCAGACGGCGAACTCCAACGCGGCGCTGGTGCCGTGGTAACGTCCGGTCGTTTCGTAGGGGGGAACCAGATTGGCGACGTTGCGCACGACGAATAGGTCGCCGGGCGCCGAGTCGGTGAGGATCGCCGGGTCAACCCGGGAATCGCTGCAACCGATCAACATCGTTGATGGGGTTTGTCCCTGCATTGCCAGCCGGTTGAATACCTCCCGGTTCGGTTCAAAACTTTTGACGCGAAAGCGTTGAAAACCTTTGACTAATTCTTTGATGTCAGCCACAGCGCGAGACTCCGATGATGAGGGTTGGCGCGCTATTATACAAGCTGGGACAGGGCGTTGCGCAGAATCGCATTCATTCGTTATGATCGATGCTGGGTAAAGTCCAGACTGGCCAGACTTGAACCAGGCGAGGCAAGAGCAGCAGGTTTGACGATATTCTGGGCGAGATTTGAATCAATGTTTCCAGGACTCGCCAGCAAAGGGATTCCGAATAATTAACTGTCCATTGATGATTTGAGCCTCTTGCCAGTCTTCTGAATACAGCGTGCTGCAATTCGCCAGTAGCGCGGCGGCGATGATCAAGGCGTCATAGAACGAAAATCCATAACGTTCCGCAATCCTGAATCCAAGGTCATGCGTTTCTAAAGTGACGGGGTGAATTTTGCAAACCTGTCGAACTGTTTGCAGAATTTCGCGGATTTCAGGATACGACAGACCTAGTTTGCGGGATGCGACGGCGGCAAACTCATTGAGAATTTGCACGCTGATGACTCCACCCTGAGCCAGCAGCGCCTCGGCGCGATCTGCTTTCTCGGGGTCCCCGGACAACAGATAGAGCAGGACATTGGTGTCGAAAAACGATTTATCCTCGCTCATGAGCTTCGAGCCGATCAAACTTGAAGTCGGCAGGAAGTCGTCCGCGATATTTTCTTAACCGAGCCAGCAACTCGTCAGTTCCAGGCTTTGCTCTGATTTCGAAGACGCGTTCTCCGGCCACATCGATTTCAATGTGATCGCCCTCTTTAAGATTGAGCGCCTCTACAACTGACGCCGGCAAGCGCACCGCTAGACTGTTGCCCCATTTCGCCACTTGCATAGAATCCCCCTCACGGTTTGGATATATATTGTGATTGTATATCTATAATCCCAAGTTTGAAAATCTGATGATGGGAAGTCCCAAACAAAACGGCGACCCGCAGGCCGCCGTTTTCGCAACTTCAACCACTCTGACGATTAAGCCCGCTTACGCCGCCGGGTGAAGCCCAGACCGGCTAGGCCAATACCGAGCAGGGCGAGAGAGGCGGGTTCGGGGATAGTATTAATCTCAGTAGCAATCTTGACTTTTAAAGCATCTTCGAAATCCGAAAAGCTGGTAGCGAAAAAATCCAGCGAGCCAACTGGGTTCCAATTGCAATTAGCGCCTGAACCAATCGCGATACAGTTCACAGCGCTGGCGCCATTACTAATGGCATTATTAGAGGCGGTTGTCGGATTCGAGCCAAAGTTGCTTACGCCGTCTGTTGACACGTCAATAATCACTTTCTCGAAGTTGCTTAAGCCCAGGGCGTTAAAAGCGCTAAAGGCAGTGGTAACGGCATCACCAATTGCAGTCGACCCCCCACCCTGAATCATGCCATTGATGGCAGCTACCAAAGCTGTTTTATCACTAGCGTCATCAATCAGCGTTGGAGCAAATACTTGTTCCACAGACTGATCGAATTTCCACACTCCGATTTGCAAAGAACCATCGGTGGCAATCAGAGCGGAATTTAGCACATTGGCATAGGCATTTACTTGCAGATCCCAGTTGGTCGAGCTGATACTGCCAGATTCGTCAAGCACCAAGGCCAAGCCAATCGGTTTAGCGTAGGCAAACGACCCGAAACTAGTTAAAATAACAACTAACATCCAGTAAGAAAACAGATTTTTCTTAAACATCTCAATTTCCCCTTGAAAAGAAGTGAAGTGGATTTCACCAGGCGCTTCGGCGACCGTGCCAGGTTCTTGGTCGTTTGTCATTGATACGCCTGATTTCGCAGGGAATTAAAGGCAAAAAAGAAGCCAAATTTATATGATTTTGAATAATATATAAATTTAGTTATTATAATCCATTCGGTTGTAAAAAATCCTGACAATTAACGATTAGCAGATGAAATAGTCGGAAGTTTACAGTTATGACCTTTAAAACCGCCGAAAATCGCCGCTTATAGTTATCGATTGTCATTTATTAGAATAATTTTCACTATTAGCCGAAATCTTCTGTGTCCTGCTTATGCTTAATAAATTTCGCCAAGCCGGCAAATTTGTAACATATCAGTCAAACAACCCAGTGTATCAGTAGGAAATTCAACCGGACGCCACTGTAAAATTTTCCGACAGCCTCTTTGCTTCAAACGCCGTTTTTCCGCTTAAATCCGTGATCAGACCCAAAAGCGCTGTAAAATTTTCTGACAACGCGGGTGATCACACGCTCGCCCGGTTCATCCACGTCGGAGAACCCTATTCATCGGTACGCACGAGCAATATGATGGGATCGATGCCGAAACCATTATTTCCGCCGAGAGCCTGATCCGCCCTTCAGGTCCGCGTTGAAAAAAATGAGCATAGCGCTGTGCGTTAATCGAGGATAACTTGATGAATACCTTATTACTGGAAATCCCGGCAGATGCCTTGCCCGCTCCCGCCGATCCTCCAGAATTATTTGCGGCTGAAGCCCGCTTTCTGCTGGCGTTGAAGCTGTTCGAGTTGGGCCGGGTTTCCTCAGGCAAGGCGGGACGTCTCTGCGGCATGGGACGAGTCGAGTTTCTGCTGGCCGCCAGCCGCGCCGGAACTCCGGTTGTTCACCTGACCGCGGAGGAGATGGCGCGTGAGTTCGTCTGGGATGATTGAACGCGCTGTGATTAACGCCGGTCCTCTGGTGGCGCTGTCGCTTCTGGAAAAGCTGGATGTGTTGCCGGCGCTGTTTACAGAATTCTGGATTCCCGCGCCGGTTTATACCGAAGTCGTAACCGCTGGGCTGGGTCGTCCCGGCGCGATGGACTTGAGTGCGCCACAATGGAGGGCGCATATTCGCCAAGCGCCGGACCCGGACCCCTTATTAGTCGCGGAACTCGATCCGGGAGAGGCATCTGTCATCGCGCTTGCCCGTACCTTGCTACCCTGCCTGGCGATCATCGACGAACGGCGTGGTCGCCGCATCGCGCAACAGATTTATGGCTTGCCCGTCAGGGGTACGGCGGGTCTGCTGGTCGAGGCAAGGCGGCGCGGATTCGTGGGTGAACTCCGCCCGATGCTTTATCAGCTCAAGGCCGCTGGCTATTTTCTGGCTGATTCAGTGATTGACGCTGCGTGTCAAGCGGCAGAAGCTCCTCATTGAGATTTCCTGATCACTCCAAATAAACCCAGTGTATCAGTAGGAAATTCAACCGGACGCCACTGTAAAATTTTCCGACAATGAGAAGGCTCCAAGTCCTGAATCACCGCTAAATATCGTGACCAGCATTCAAGCGCACTGTAAAATTTCCCGACAGCGCAGCTTGCGCTGTAAGCGTTCACCTCCCCTCTTTGAAAAAGGCAGGGCCGTTAAATTCTGCTGATTCTGATGGGTAGGGCGGGTT
>JAGRHM010000101.1 GCA_020445005.1 Candidatus Competibacteraceae bacterium
GCTTTGGACAACCCCAGGAAGATGTCAGCGCCCACAATGGCCTCGGCCAGGGTGCGCGCCGGAGTGTCTGCGGCATAAGCAGCTTTCTCTGGGTCGAGCGGACCCCGGCCTTGATAGATCACGCCCCGACTGTCACAAACGATGACGTTTTTGCGATTCAGGCCCAAACCCACCAGTAGATCGAGACAGGCGATGCCCGCCGCGCCGGCACCAGAGGTGACCAGTTTCACCTCACCCATCTCCTTGCCCATCAGCAACAGGGAGTTCAGTACGGCAGCGGCGGTGATGATGGCGGTGCCATGCTGATCATCGTGAAACACCGGAATGTTCATCCGCTCGCGTAGCCGGCGTTCGACCTGAAAGCATTCCGGGGCTTTGATGTCTTCCAGGTTGATGCCGCCAAAGCTCGGCTCCAGACTGGCGATGATTTCAACCAGTTTATCTGGGTCGCGCTCGCTGATTTCGATGTCGAACACGTCGATGCCGGCGAACTTCTTGAACAATACACCCTTGCCTTCCATGACCGGCTTGGCCGCCAGTGGACCAATGTCGCCCAGCCCGAGAACCGCGGTGCCGTTGGTGATGACCGCGACCAGATTGCTGCGCGCAGTGACGGTGGAGACTTCATGGGGATCGTCGACAATCGCTTCACAAGCGGCGGCAACGCCCGGCGAATAGGCCAACGCTAGATCGAACTGGTTAGCCAGCGGCTTGGTTGGGGTGACTTCGATCTTGCCGTAGGGGGCCATGCGATGGTAACGCAGGGCGCGCTCATTGAAATCGTCAGCCATGGTTCAAGTCACTCCTGGTGCGATGATAGCAGGATAAGGGTGGTCCACAGTTTGCGTAATATGCGGTTAATGGATAATAATACATCAGATATTATTTATTTTACATCAATAATAACCTATCATAAGCTAGTTTTCATTTTTCAAAGACAACCCATCATGATCACAGCGGCCCAGTTAAAAGCAGCGCGAGCGTTGTTGGGTATGGACCAGCGCGCCCTTGCCGAAGCGGCTGACTTATCCCTGCCCACGATCCAGCGCATGGAAGGCAGCGACGGTACGATCCGTGGCAATGTTGATTCTCTGGTCAAGCTCATCGCAGCGTTGGAAGCCGCCGGTGTGGAATTAATCGGCGAAGGCGCGATCAGTGAAAGCGGCGGGCGTGGGGTTCGGTTGAAACGCTAGGAATATCGACTAATCTTTGGGTGACTTAGGGCCGCGAATGAATCTCACTATCATGCCATTGTCAATATTACTCGGCTTATCCGTGGCCCTGCTCACCCTCGGCCTCTATGCGATCACTGTACTGCGCCGATCAGGTTGCAGCCGTCAAATCTATAGCATCAGTCTGGTTATGTGCGTCATTCTGCTGGGGTTGGCATTGGCGCATCTGTTAAGCACCCCCGCGCCCGTCACGCTGACTTTACCCCTCGGTCTGCCTTGGCTGGGGGTACATTTCCGCCTGGATGCGTTATCGGCTTTCTTTCTGATCGTGGTCAATCTGGGCGGGGCGGTCGCCAGCCTGTTTGCCTTGGGTTATGGCCAGCATGAACGCGCCCCTGAGCGAGTGTTGCCGTTTTACCCGGCCTTTCTAGCAGGTATGAACCTGGTGCTGCTGGCCG
>JAGRHM010000102.1 GCA_020445005.1 Candidatus Competibacteraceae bacterium
ATTGGCGGCGGCGGGAACGACGTCATAGTCCAGTTCCAATGCGAGTCCGACAATTAGCGGCTGATGCGTCGCCGGATCAGTGGCGAGCAGAATCTTATCCATCGCCGCTTCGACTTCGCCAACGGAAACGGGATCGCCGCGCGGCTGCAGAACTTCCGCCAAGGGAACCGCCTGCGCTTGGGCCAACAGTTTGGCGTTGGTCTCGGCGGCCAATAGCAAACGGGGTTGTAAAAGTACAAACCAGTAAAAGACAGTGACTCCTCCGACCGCCAGCGCGAGTAATAGAAACGACAGGGTGAGCTGGAAAACAATTCGACCGATCTGTCGCCGGACGCGATGACCCTGATCCTCACCACGACTCATGAATTTTGGCTACCTTCAACAGGAGACTTTTCAGTCGAATTCCGGATCGCTTGAGGGTGGTCTGGTTGATGTAAGGCAGAACCCGTACTTCAATGGCCAAACCTGCTAAAACACCTTTTTCTACATGTCCCTCGAAAGGTGAAAACACGATCCGCCGGTGATCAATGCCATATTGAATCACTTCCTCCAGCACAGGGTCCGGCAACGATTGCACCAGGTAAATGGCCGATGGCGCCAGCTCTTGCAGCTCGCTGAAGTGAGCGCCCTCTACAAGAATGAACTGGACAGGATAATGCCTAATCCTGCCTTGCTCGCTGCCATGCCCGGATGCTTGCAGCGCTGCGGCAAACTCTTCGGCCTTTCTCCGGTCATCCCGGTAAAGCAGCGCCAAGCGTAGCTGGCCTTGATCGCTCACCTTTTGTCCCAGGTCTTCATCCGCGGCTAACAGGGCGCGAAACAACCGCAGCCCAATTTGCACCCGCTGTTCCTGCGGATCGCCTAGCGCGCCATACGAAGTGCTCAGAAGGCTCAGCAGGATTCCCAGCAATAGCGCTAAACGCCTGGATCGGGTGCAGTCAAACATTGCACGCTGATTACTCTGACTCTTCCCAACGGGCGAGGTTAAAAATCATACGAAATCTGCCCCCAGACGAGGCTATCGGGGAAGTCGCTGCTGGTCACGCGACCCGGTTCGCTCACCAGGAAACGCTGATCGGCTTGCAACAGATTGCGCACCCCGAAGCGTAGAGTCATTCCCTGGGTCCAGACATCGAACAAATTTAAAGTCAATGCAACGCGATGTTCAGGGTCGGTATCGACACCCTCGGCATGACGCGCGCCTACATAGTTCCAGTACGCAGCCAGCAACGTGTGCTCGGTAGGACGGTAAAACAACGCCAGATTGCCCAGCCAATCCGCGGTGCTGGGGTCTTTCTCAATCATTTCCCCGCCCAACAGGTAGGGATAAAGACCTGACCGGCTGTCGGCATATGAGAGATTGAACCAGGATGTGAGCCGAGGAGACCATTGCTGTTCCCACTCGATTTCCATGCCAGTTGCTTTTGAAGTACCGCTATTAACAAAAGTAACAGGCGGTGGTGGCTCTATAAGATTGATATGATTATTGATTTTTGAACGAAATAAGGTTAGCCGCAAGGTCTGGTCGGTCTTTCGGTAGATATAGCTCAACTCCGAGGTACCGATCTTCTCAGGCTCAAGATTCTTTTGATAAGTAGGGATAACAAGTTCCCAGAAAGTCGGCGCGCGATAGCCACCCGCATACTGGGCTTTCACGATATGCCCTTCGGAAATCCGCCATACGACGGCTAAACGCGGACTCCAGAGATCCTGATCTAGATCGTCGCGGTGATCAAAGCGCAACCCCGCCGTGAGCGTGAGTCGGTCGGAGGCTTCATATTGATCCTGCAGGCTGATCCCGTAATAGCGTCGATTGACATCATAGATTATTCTGGGGCGAAAATCGGGCGGGGCGGGCACGAGACCTCTACGGGCTTGCTCAGTGCGATCGTCCGTGTATGACAACTGTAGCAACCACTGATGGCGCTCCATCCCTTGCCATGTGAGTTCTGCGCGGCCTTCCCAGACCTGTCCTAGGAAATGCTCGAGTCCTTCCTCGAAATCATTATTGAGATAACCGAGAGAGAAACGTAACTGTGCGTCATGCGCCAGATCGAGGGATTGGCGCGCGATAAGGGTTTCCGTATGTTGATCGCGGCTGACGCCCTGATCAATGGCATAGTCTTCGTTAATCCCTTGCGCCGTCAGTTCAAAGCCCCGGTGCGCGAACATGAGGATTGCCGATTGTTGATCGTTCTTCACGTTAACACCGACCGGCGCCTCCACCGAATGGCCCGCCACACCGGCGATGTTGAGGCTCAAGCGCGTTACCCCATCTTCGCTTTGATCGGCATACAGACCGCTGACGGTCGTCGTGCCATGCTCATCCACGCGCGTAGTGACTTGAGAGGTTTGTTGCCGGGTCAGGATATTCAGTACCCCATAGTAGGCGAAATCCCCATAGAACAGCGCATTGGGACCCCGGATGAATTCGATGCGATCCACTTGTTCGATGGGTAACGACAGCGCTTGGGAAGTCAGCCCGGAGCTTTCCCGGCTCATGGGCGATGAGTTTAGCAGTACTTTGATATTTCCAGAGTTAAACGGCGAGGTGAATCCACGGACTCCAACGAAGAGCTCTCCCCGCTTACCTTGAAGGAGCATCACTCCAGGAATCAGCGCCAGCGCCTCCCACACTGTGCGCATGCCTAAAGTTTCCAACTCCCGACCTTGGAGTACGGTCACCATGCCCGGCACATAATCCACATTCAAGCGGCTTTTGGTGGCGATTTCCGTACTCTCATCCAGCACCTGCATTAACTCGCCTAACCAGGCTTCATCTTGACTGTCCGAATTCGCCGCCAAATTAACCAGGGCTTCCTCGGCGCGCAGAGCAAAAGTACCAATGACCAGCAAAAACATTCCTGCCGATGTCAGCCAGAACTTTGGTTGATTACCCATTATTGATTCCCCACAATCCGGTTTCTCCCCATTTGTTTAGCCTGATATAGATGTTGATCGGCTTTTTCGATCAAGGCTTGGGGGCTAACGTGTTGATCGGGTTCCAGAGTCGCTACGCCCATGCTGACGGTTACGAAAGAATGCTTTGGCGAGCGGGCATGGTCGAGGCGCAGGGACGCTACCCGCTGCCGTAATCGTTCTGCAATGACCAATGCGCCCGCATGGTGAGTCCCTAGCAGCACGCAAGCGAATTCTTCGCCGCCGTAACGAGCCGCTAAATCGGTGCGCCGGGTTAATCCATTCGCCAGAGTGGTTGCAACGACCTGTAAACAGCGATCGCCGGCGACGTGACCGTAGTGGTCATTGTAGGCTTTAAAATGATCCACATCCGCTAGAATGAGCGACAGCGCCGCCTCGGAGCGAACGGTATGAAGCCATTGGGTTTCGAGAAACTCATCGAAACAACGGCGGTTAGCAATCCCGGTCAAGCCGTCGGTCATTGAAAGTCTGGCCAGATAATCCCGGTAGCGTTTCAGTTCCAAATGAATGCCCACTCGTAACTTGACGATGCCGGGACGCACCGGCTTGGTCAGGTAGTCGACAGCGCCCAAGTGCAGGCCAATCTCCTCATCCTCTTCCTGATCCTTCGCAGTCACGAAAATCACCGGTATTTCCCGAGTCAACGGGTTCTGTTTTAGTTGTTTGCAAACCTGGCGCCCATCCATACCCGGCATGATGACATCCAACAGGATGAGATCCGGCGACTGCTCTTGCACCACCGCCAGCGCCTCCAGACCATTCGTGGCGAATAGAATGCGATAGCGATCGCACAGTGCATTGTTTAAAATTTCAATATTTTCAATCATATCGTCGACCACCAGAAGAGTCGCCTGATGTTCAGCGGGTATGGTCATTTCTACTCCTCAACTTTGCAGAACTGCTGAAACTCTTTTCACTACCGATGGCATTCCTCGCATATTCGCAAGAGGATCGCTTGAACTATTGTAAGATCTTGAGAGACGATATCATCCCGCCTAGCGCCTCCAACAAAGCGATGCTATAGTTTTTCGCGTTTTTATCGTTTAATTCCTGCCATGACTCGTAAACTCTATATTCAGACCCACGGCTGCCAAATGAATGAATATGATTCCGCCCGGATGGCGGATGTGCTGCGTGCCGCTTGTGATATCGAACGCACCGATCAGCCGGATCAGGCCGACGTGCTGCTGCTGAATACTTGCTCGATCCGCGAAAAGGCCCAGGAAAAAGTCTTCTCGCTGCTGGGAACCTGGAAGGCGCTGAAAAGCCGGCGGCCGCATGTCGTTATCGGTGTGGGCGGCTGTGTGGCGAGTCAGGAAGGCGAAGCGCTCCGCGAACGCGCCCCCCAGGTCGATGTGGTATTCGGCCCACAAACCCTGCACCGCCTGCCAGAACTGCTAGCGCGCGTCTGGACCGACCAACAACCCCAAGTGGATGTCTCTTTCCCGGAAATTGAAAAATTTGATCACCTGCCGGAACCACGCGCTGAAGGGCCGACTGCTTTCGTATCGATCATGGAAGGTTGCAGCAAGTATTGCACCTTCTGCGTGGTGCCCTACACCCGGGGTGAAGAGGTCAGCCGCCCCTTTGACGATGTGCTGGCCGAAGTAGCGGCGCTGGCTGAACAAGGCGTGCGTGAGGTCAATCTGCTTGGGCAAAACGTCAATGCGTACCGGGGGCCGATGAGCGACGGCGATGTCGCCGATCTAGCGCTGCTGATTGAACACGTCGCCGCTATCGACGGCATTGCCCGCATCCGTTACACCACCTCGCATCCGGTGGAGTTCTCCGACCGACTGATCGAGGTCTACGCGCGCGTTCCGCAACTGGTCAGCCACTTGCACCTGCCGGTACAAAGTGGCTCCGATCGTATCCTGTCCATGATGAAGCGCGGCCATACTGCTCTGGAATACCAGGCCAAGGTAGACAAGCTGCGCGCTGTGCGTCCCGATCTCAGCCTGTCCTCGGATTTTATCGTCGGCTTCCCCGGCGAAACCGACCAGGATTTTGCGGCCACCATGACCTTGATCGAGGAGCTGGCTTTCGATCACAGCTTCAGCTTCATCTACAGCCCCCGGCCTGGCACGCCCGCCGCCAATTGGCCCGATCCCACGCCGATGACGGTCAAAAAGGAACGACTGGCGCAACTTCAGGCCCGGCTGGAAATGGGCGCCTGCGCCATCAGTCAACAGATGGTGGGCACGACGCAACGGGTGCTGGTGGATCGCTTCTCGCGCAAGGACCGCCGGCAATTGTCGGGGCGCACCGAGAACAACCGGGTGGTCAATTTTGACGGACCCGTTAACCTGATTGGCTATTTCGCCGACGTCGCCATCACCGCAGCGCTACCCAACTCGTTACGTGGCCGGCTGGTCGCCTGCCCGGAACGGCCCGCGCTACAACACGCTTGCTGACTTGCGCCCGCACTGCTCCCACCTCTTGAATACCCCAACCCATTTTCAGGATTTGCTGCTCGAACCCACTGATAACGCCCGCCTGGTCAATCTGTGCGGGCATCTGGACGAGCATCTGCGCCAGATCGAACGCCGGCTGGGCGTGGAGATCAATAATCGCGGTCACGAATTCCGGGTCATTGGCGACCCCGCGATCGTGACTATTGCTGTCGCTGTGTTGGAAGCTTTGTATCGTAGCACTGGCGAGGAAACGCTGACGCCAGCCCAGGTGCATCTCTTCCTGCAAGAGGCCGGCGCGGATGCGCTCGTTGAGGCGCAGGAAACGGATACTGACGAAGTCATGATCCGCACCCGGCGCGGTCTGATTCGCGGTCGCGGTCCCAATCAGCAGCGTTATCTGTGGAATATTCAGCACAACGATCTGAACTTCGGTGTCGGACCCGCTGGCACCGGCAAGACTTACCTTGCCGTCGCTTGCGCGGTAGACGCCCTGGAAAGCAACGCCGCTCGCCGATTGGTACTCGTGCGCCCGGCAGTGGAGGCGGGCGAACGACTCGGATTCCTGCCCGGTGACATGGCGCAGAAAATCGATCCTTACTTGCGTCCGCTCTACGACGCTCTGTACGAAATGCTCGGTTTCGAGCGGGTCGCCAAGCTCATCGAACGGAACATCATCGAAGTTGCGCCGCTGGCGTTCATGCGCGGGCGTTCACTGAATGATTCCTTCATCATCCTGGACGAAGCGCAGAACACCACGGTGGAACAAATGAAAATGTTCCTGACCCGTATCGGCTTCGGTTCGACCGCCGTGGTGACCGGCGATGTGACCCAGGTCGATTTGCCGCGCCACATTCAATCCGGGTTGCGTCAAGTCCTCCAGGTGCTCAAGGACGAGGAAGGGATCAGCATGACTTTTTTCAACGCTCGCGACGTGGTGCGCCACCCCCTGGTCCAGCGCATTGTCAATGCCTACGCCCGTTTTGAACAGGATAATCCCTCATGACTTTGGAACTGGATCTGCAAATTGCCCTGGAAATGCCCGGATTACCCGGCGAAGCGGATTTTCGTCGCTGGACCGAAGCGGCGCTCGCCGGGGCGGACTATTCAAAAGACGCTGAACTGACCCTTCGCGTGGTCAACGAAGCGGAAATTACCGCGTTGAACGAGACTTACCGCCACAAGCAGGGACCGACAAATGTCCTGTCTTTCCCTTTTGACGCGCCGCCGGGCGTTGAAAGCGCATTATTAGGCGACGTGGTGATCTGCGCGCCGGTGGTGTTGCGTGAAGCAGTCAGCCAGGAAAAGTCCCCGGAAGCCCATTGGGCGCATTTGACGGTTCATGGCGTTTTGCACCTGCTGGGCTATGATCATGATGAAGCGCAGGCCGACATCATGGAATCCTTGGAAATCCGCATTCTGTCCGATCTCGGCTATGCCGATCCTTACGGAGACCCTCCAGACCGATTATGAACGACGAACGATCCGAACCGAGCCCTAAGTCGTGGCTGGAACGTTTAAGCCTCGCCCTGATGGGCGAACCCAAGGACCGGGATGCATTAATGGATATGTTGCGCGATGCGCAACAGCGCGAATTGCTGGATACCGACGCCCTGACCATGATGGAAGGCGTCATGAAAGTGTCGGAACTCCAGGTGCGGGATGTCATGATCCCTCGCGGCCAGATGGTGATCCTGGAGCGTGACTGGAGCCTGGAGCGACTCATCGCCGAAATCGTCGAATCCGGCCATTCCCGCCTGCCGGTCATTGACGACAACAAGGATAATGTCATCGGCATTCTGATCGTCAAGGATTTGCTGGCGCATGCTTTCGATCAGCGCGAGGATTTCGATCTGCGCGCTCTGCTGCGGCCCGCCAAGTTCATTCCCGAAAGCAAACGTCTCAACACTTTGCTCAAGGAATTTCGCGGCAACCGGTTGCACATGGCCATCGTCGTCGATGAGTACGGTGGGGTTGCTGGCCTGGTCACCATCGAGGATGTGCTGGAGGAAATCGTTGGCGAGATTGACGATGAGCATGATATTGATGAGGAAGGCGCTTTCATTCGCCCGCAAGGCGACGCTTTTATCGTCAAGGCGCTGACCCCGGTTGAGGATTTCAACAAGTATTTCCAGGCCCAGTTAAGCGACGAGCGCGCCGACACGATCGGCGGGTTGGTGATGACCGAGCTGGGTCGTCTGCCCAAGGGCGGCGAAAGCGTCGATCTGGACCGCTTCCGCTTCCAGGTGCTGCGCGCTGACAACCGGCGGGTTCATCTGCTGGAAATGACCCTCCGGGACAATCAGGAACCCCCACCGCCGATTTCTGAAGAGGCATCATCATGAACGAGCAACCCTTCCTGTTGAATGCATCTGACGAGCAGCGTCCGGGAGTTTCCCCGGTGCTGATCATCAACGCTGCTGCGCCATCTTCCGTTCCACGCCGGCGGCGATCCCGGTTCTGGCTGGGCGTGCTGGCCGGTTTGATCTTGGCGTGTAGCGGCGCATACCTCTGGCGCGGGGAGCCTTTGGTTCTCGATACCGCTCTGGTTCACCCGGACCGTACTGAAGTCACTGTACCCATAAAACGGCAGGTTCCGTCTCAAGTGACTCTGGTCTACGAAAACCAGGCGGGCGAATTGGTGCGCGTACTGGTCGACGCCGGGAAATATTCCGAATTTGTCCGCATTCACACTGCAAATCTCGAACGGGGTCGCCAGCAGTTGCATGAGCAGGCGCAAGCGCAATTGGCCGCTGGCCTGGAGACGATTTTTGCCGATCTGCGCCAACGGATTCCAGCGTTTGCTGATTGGTATTACGCTTATGGCACCAGTTACCAATTGCTTTGGGAAGCGCTGACCTCGGCGTTCCATCATTTCGGCGATGAACAGATGTCGGCAGCGGTCGCTGCCGATCTGGAACGGCTGATTCAACAACACTATGAACTGCTGGTGCTGAAACCGGAAATCACGGATCCACGCCTGCAGCAGGTCTATCACACGACGTTGGACAACGCCCGCCAGTCCTATTTGTTGATGCTGGCCACCATGCAGGCTGAATTCCAGGTCTTCGTGGCGCAACACGCGACACATCTCGACCCTGCTCAAACGCCAACGCCTGAACTGCGTCTGGACTGGTCGTCTCAATTACACAAGGTGCGCATTGCTTCGGATGCCAACTCGACTCTGGGCGCATTTCGCGGCATCACCCTGACCACATTAAGCGCTATGGCCGGCAAAGCGCTGGGAAGTCAGGTCGGGTTGGCCATCGCTTCCCGCTTGAGTCTGCCTTTTGTCGAACGAGCGTTGCTGGCGGTGACCGGCGGTACAACCGGCGGCGTCAGTGGCAGTTTGGGCGGTCCCATCGGCGCTACGGTGGGTGTCGTGGTTGGCGCGGGGGTCGGTTTAGCGACCGACTGGCTGATTCAGCAAGGTGTGGAATTACTATCGAGAGATGCTTTTGAGGCGGAAGTCCAAATCGCTTTGGCAAGCACTCAACAGGAATGGCAACGGAAACTGTCGCCTTCTCTATTGAATGTGGTGGATGTCTGGGTAACTGATACCATTCAGCTTTTGCCGCAATTCAAATCATAGCGATTCTGCAAACGGATCGTGTATATGCCTTAAATGGGTGCATTAGCGAGATAGGATGCACCATTGTCAGGCGATATCCTGAGATATGGCGTCATGCTATAGCGTGTAGTGAATGAGCTTGAGCATAAATGATGTTTATGGCTTGGATGTTGCCTTTCGCTTAGGTTAGTAGGTTTCTATTAATGTGAGAATTTAAGGACCAACTCGATGACCATCCACTGGCAACAGTATGCTGCTCCCGGTTGTTACGACGAACTGATTAACAACGGCTCCGGGCCGCGCCCGGCCGCTCAGGCCCTGTGCGAGTATCTGGCCTCCTTGAGCGATGAGGAATTACATGAGCGTAAGACCGCTGCTGAATTAGCGATTCTGGTGTTGGGCATCACCTTCACCGTGTATACCGAAGGCGGCAGCATTGACCGGGCCTGGCCCTTTGATATTGTGCCGCGTATTATTCCCAAGCATGAATGGGATCGCACTGAGGCGGGGCTCAAACAGCGAGTGCAAGCCCTCAATTTGTTCATCGACGACCTCTATCACGATCAGAAAATCATCAAGGACGGCGTATTTCCCGCGGAAGTGCTTACGCAGTCGGTCAATTTTCGTCCGCAATGCGTGGGCGTCAGCCCACGTCACGGCGTATGGGCGCATATTTGCGGTTCGGACCTGGTGCGCGACAAGGATGGCAC
>JAGRHM010000103.1:0-992 GCA_020445005.1 Candidatus Competibacteraceae bacterium
CTGATTAGCGTATGGGGAGACAAAGGTTCGGAGTGGATCGGGCAATCGATGACCCTGTATCGGGATGAAACTGTCAAATATGGCGGAGTTGCTGTAGGCGGAATTCGTATCAGTCATGTCACTGGTATCGACAAGCGTCAGAGCTTTATGCTGACCGCAGCTAGAACAAAGCGTGAGATGTATTCTGTTAATCCTCTGGTTATAAATAGGAAACATATTCCATCTGACTATAAGCCGGTTATCAGGAAATTTTCAGACACAGAAAAACTTAAAGAGTGGATGCTGAAAATTATTTATGAGAATGGATGGGAATCTGGAAGTCAGCTAAGAAATGAGTTTATTGCAGAATGTTCGAAACGGGCCGATGCAATCAAGCATATCAATAAAATCGATGATCTTGAATGGAAAACGCCTGACGAAATTCAGCACCCAGAAGATTTCGACGACGGCCTTGGCGCTATTGAGGATTAAGACATGAGCGAATACCAAATTGCGGAATACAACCAGACTGCCGCCGCGCTGACCGAGCTTCGGTCGCGGTACGTCCGTAGCTATGACGTGAGCACCACGGCCGGCATGGCCGAGGCTAAGGAAGCCCGCGCCACGGTTCGCGGCTACCGGGTAGCGCTGGAAAAGACCCGCGTGGAAATCAAGGCACCGGCACTGGAGCGGACACGACTGATCGACGCCGAGGCGAGGCGGATCACCGCCGAGTTGCTGAAAATCGAAGAGCCGATTGACACCGCGATCAAGGCCGAAGAGCAGCGCAAGGCCGAGGAAAAGGCCGCGAAGGAGCGCGCCGAAGCCGCGCGGATCGAGGCCATCAAGTTTCGAATCGCTTACTTCCAAGAGCGTGTCATTGCCGCGTCGAACAAGGACTCAAAGACGATCACGGCTATCTTGAAAGACCTTGAAGCCGCGAAGCTGGACGAAGCGGACTACCAGGAGATGCTTCCGGCGGCGATCTCCGCGAAGATCACGGCGATTGAAAA
>JAGRHM010000103.1:1053-20258 GCA_020445005.1 Candidatus Competibacteraceae bacterium
GAACAGGAAGCAGAGTCCGCCAGAATCCAGGCCGAGCGCGAGGAACTGGCACGTCTTCGTGCTGCTGAAGAAGAAAGACAAGCCGATGAGCGCCGCATTGCCGAGGAGGCCCGCCGGGATGCTGAAGCGAAGCTAGCTGCTGAGCGCCAGCGCCAGGAAGCCGAGTTGCGCGCCAAGCGTGAACAACAGGAACGCGAAGCCAGAGAAGCCAAAGCACTGCGTGATGCGGAAGAGGCGCGCATCAGAGCCGAACGGGATGCCGTGGAGAAGCAGAAAGCCGAACTCGAATCGCGACGGCGAGAAGAAGAAGTGAAGCAGCGCAAGGCCGAAACCATCGCGGCGATTACCTCGATTGACGATGTCAAGGAGGCTCTGAAGCTGATGAAGATACTGCCCGATGAGGCAATCGATAAAGCTTATGAAATCGGATTCAAGGCCGGATATGAGGCTGAATAAAATGCGAAAAGTCATCGTTTCAGAAGAAAAATGGTGCAATGAGCACAAGCGACTCGAACGAGTCGATTTGTACGAAGCATTGTTTCACCAGTTCGGCACCGATGAATGCGGTGAAAACGTCGCGGCCACGGTTGCGATTGTCGAGAGGATCGACAACGGACAAGTTGAAGTCGTGTTTCCGGGGAATATTCGGTTTGTTGATAGGGAAGAATCAAGCGTTCCAGCAGTAGGCAAGACTCATAGCCCACTATCTGAATTGATGATTTCAGATATTGTTTACCGTCTCGGTCTGCATCCTTCGGTGAAGGTGTTATCTCTATCGCTAATACAATTCGCCCGCGCCATCGAAGCGGCGCACGGGATTGGAGAATAGCCATGACCGCCAAACTTGTTTCGATCCGCGCTCGATCCGGCGACGATTTGACGCCAGCGCCAACTTGCCGTCCCGTCCAGACCATCAGCCAGCGCCGACTGATTCAATCAACGATTTGGCCGGTCGTCCAGACGCGAATGAGCAATGCCGCGATCCGTGCTACACAGCCACGCATCCGAATCAGCGCTGCATGGGTGCGGTCTATTTTGCTGGTGGTTGCTGCGACGGCGTTGTCTTGTGCGATTATCTGGTGGACGCTATGAAAAACTGCACCGGATGTAAATACGCTGACTGGCAGCGGACAAAATCAGGCAATCTGCATCCGTCTGGTGATGGAGAATGCACTTACGAGGTCAAGCGCCCTGTTGTTCCGTCAGGAATGAGTATGAGCTTTCATATTTCCGGCGGATTCATTAATAGGCGGCGAGAATTACGCGATCACTGCCCATGCTACGAGGCCAAAAAATGACCGATTTTAAATTCAAGGTTGACGAACATGTCCGCAAAGTTGGCGGCAGCTATCAAGCGACCGGAACGATTAAGTCCGCATTCCTCGCTGATGACGGAACCGCGCGCTATGTATTCCGCTTCGATAATCCGCCAGGGTTGCTGCATATATTTAATGAGGGGAATCTTGAGAAGATCAACAAGATTGATCCGGTTATTGTCGGGCTGACCGAAGACCAGCAGCTCCAGATTTTAGGAATCATGGGAGAGCTCGGAAGAATGGCGTCTGAAGGAACTCCAGGGATGGCGATAGCGCAAGTGTTTGACGATCACATGCGAGTCGAGCTGCTCAGCAACGAGCAAGGCATGAAAATTAAAGCTGCTTTGGGCAGAAGCGGATCAAGAACGATAACTTCGGCGTGGGATTGATATGAACGATTTTATTGTTGTTCTGGAAAATAACGAAATTAAAGTAAAGAAAGATGGCGGTGAATATCTTGCTATCTACCCATCTCCGATAGGGAGTAAGCTAAGCGTTGGCTTGTATGCTTGTCTGATTGGAGGATTCTCAGAAGCAGAAGCTCAAGCTCGCGCTTATGTCGAGGCATTCGCATTAGCTAGAAAGACGTGGCCTGAGCTTGTCAAATGAACATAAAAAGCCTAACTCCAAAACAACGAAAAACGCTAGAGGGCCTCGCAAAATTAGGGCATCCGGCAAAGCGACTTGAAATTGCTCAATCTGGCGGAATCGATGGGACTCAAGCCGCTCATGCGCTTAGTAGGCTCGAAGCATACGGTTTTTGCGAAAACGATGACGAATATCAATGGACGATTACCGAGGCCGGGAAATCGATATTGCTAAGCCTAGAAATAGAAGATAGGGAAGCCAATAATAAAGACGCGAGTAATTCTGATGAAGAACCTGCTCATAGCCTAGAAGACGAAATTAAGGCGTTACGCGGAAAGATTCGATATGCGCCGGACTTCTCAACATCCGATGCGGCTTTTGTGTGCAAAGCGCTCAGTGAAGAACTAGCCGATATGCCGTCTATCGCAATGATACTCGCTAAAATGGCTAGATATTGGGATGGGCTAAAGTCATGATCGTGTACAGAGTGCAAGATAGCTTAGGACGCGGGCCGTGGAAGCCCGGATTTTCTCACAAATGGGTGATAGATAGACCGGATCACGCTAATTTGATTCCTTATTTTCAGGAATGGCCTGACTTTGATCCTAAAAAAGATAGGCTTCCAGGTGAATCTATTGGATGCGGTTGCCTATCAGTTCCTCAATTGCAGAGGTGGTTTACAAAAAATGAAATGTTAATTCTTAGCTTCCACGGGTATCGCGCGGTGGGAGTTTGCGCTGATCGGCTAATAAGGCATAGCGATATTCAATGCATATTCGCCGTGAGAGGCTCTATTAATGATAAATCGTATAGGATAAACCTTTATTGACATTTGGCGACGGTGAGCGAGAATGGTATGAAATACAAGAACGCACCGGAGTCAGCGTAGAGCGCGCTAATGAAATGGCAGAAGTGATTGACGATGTGTTTAAACGGTATTTCGAGAGGAATGGATGCTGATGACTAAACTTATCCGCATCGAAGCCCCTTACTTTGTCGCCGGCTGTGAGTGGATCAAGACCGGCGATACCTGGAAAGTCAACCCAAAGGCTTGCGCGCCAATTCTGAAGTGGATTGTCAAGATGAATCCAATTCAGGCAAGGAGGTATTTAATTTCGAAAGGCTGGAAATGGGAGTGGATTGTATGAGCGCCTGTTACTGTGGAGATTATTCGGCTCCCGAGTTTTTTATTCAGCATCGACGTAAAGCAAAAAAGATTCATCGCTGCTATGAATGCGGCAGTGAAATACAAAAAGGCGAATCGTATCAGGCTGACTCTGGAAAATGGGAAGGCGATGTAATGACCTACAAAACATGTCATCGATGCATGGCGCTACGGGATTTCGTGCAAGCGCACATTCCATGTTTTTGTTGGGGGTTCGGGAATATGCGTGAAGACGTGCTGAATGCAGCACTGGAACATGCGGATGAAGCGCCAGGACTATTGTTTGGCGCGTATCGAAGAGAGATTTTGATTAGAAGGAGCCGCTCCGAAGCCGAACACGGAGTCCATTACAGGATTGCATAGCATGAATATACAATATCTTATTGACGGTTTTAGCGCGCAAATGCAACGAGAGCGCGCAAAAACGCAGATGACGCTTGGTCAGCTAATTGGGGCGCTTGAGAAAATGCCGGGCGGAGCGGTGGTAGCGAACATCCATGGCGCTCACAGCTATCGCGGTTACTACGATGACCTAGCATTTAAGCGATCCGAAGGTACGCGCCACGCTTCTGATTTGCTGGCTGAATGCAAGTCGGCAATGGGAAAGGCATTCGAAGGCTACAAGGGGGGGCGATATGTGATGGGCGAGCTGACGCCGGTTTGGATTGCTAGCTACGGATGTTGCGGAGTAAAGCTAATCGCGCTGCACGACGATGGAGGCATCGCCGTGGCTGATGACGAATTCTGACCGTCGGCCCGGCTAGGAAAAAATATTTTCGCTACCCCTCTTGCATCGTAAGTATACCCGCGTATACTTGTAGTCAAGGGTAAGGCATGGGGCCGGACCTAAGCGGGGTAACTAAGATGAACTCGAAATCACAGCATTGCGTGCTGGAAGGTTGGGCGGAAATCGCTGGATTGGAAGTTATGGCAAAACGAACGGGAAAATGGAATCCGTCGATTTTTGAAATGAAAGCGAGGGCTGTGGCCTACGTTATGGAATATAAGGAATGGTGGAGCGGGTACATTGTGAACCCAGGGAAAGGAAATTTCATTTTCCGCCCTGATATTAAGCATTGCCCGTACTGACAACTATGAAGAGCGGCATGGGGACAGACCAAAGAGGAAGGGGAACGAGATGAACAAATTCACCAAACGGCAAGAACGCACTTACATGGCCTCCCGTCACCCTGGAATGATATTTAGGCATGGCGCATGGGTAGGAAATGACTGGACCGGCATGGATCGTCAGGAGGTATTAGCAGAGATGCAGGCAGAAATAGAATTGGCGAATGCGGGCGTAGCTAAAATTCCCGCATGGGTCGGCTGATGCTTAACTCCACCACCCCAGCATCCCGCGCCGCCCGCCGCGCCGCGACGAGGCGGCAAGAGGCTAAGCGCAAAGCGGATGGATGGCGCAAGGTCACGGTTTGGTTGCCGCCCGATGCGGTGGCTAGGCTTGATCGGCTTGCCGAGTGGCACGGCGGGATAGGAGCGGCGATTGAGGCCGAGCTGTCAAAAAAAACATAGGAGTTTTAAAATGAAAACCTGCGCTGAAGCATTAAGCATCATTCGTGCGTCATTACATGATGCCGAAAGGATCATCGACGCATTGGCCGACCAAGCGCCCGGCGCATTTTATGCCGATGACTGCCGCCCGTTAATCGCTCGCGCGAGGCGGGTACAGCGTGAACTCGATAGAGGTGAGCCCATGGCTCGTGCTCTCATATTCTCATAAACAAAACATCAAGCCCGCCTCGCGCGGGCTTTTTCGTGCCTTACGAAAAAACTATTGACTTTTTGATCTGTATAGTTTATTAGAACATTATCATGTGCACATGTTATAATGTTACGAGATGGCGCTGAAGCCTCAGCAGGCGAAGTTCGTCACGGAGTACGTCAAGGACTGGAATGCGACCCAGGCGGCGATCCGTGCTGGCTATAGCGAGAGAACAGCCCAAGAGCAAAGCTCGCGGCTGTTATCAAATGTTATGGTTCAAGAAGCCATCCAAGATCAGCTCGACGCTCAGCAAGCTCGAACGCTAATCACCGCTGATCGCATACTCAGAGAGTACGGTCGTATTGGATTTCTCGATACTCGAAAGCTCTTCGACGAAAACGGCGCGCTCAAGAAAATAACGGAACTCGATATTGACACTCAGGCCGCAATCGCCGGGATTGATGTCGTCACTACTGGAAACGCGGAACTGGGCGTTGGCGAGATTACAAAGATCAAGATCGCGGATCGTAAGGGCGCGCTAGATTCGATGGCGCGCTGCTTGATGATGTTTAACGACAAGCTAGCGCTAACCGGGGCCAATGGCGGACCCATCGAATATCGACGTGTTCAGGAAATGAGCGACGATGAGCTTTTGCGAATCGCGTCCGAATCTGGCGATTAATCGCTCTCGCCGACCGCCTACCAAAGCGGAAGCCGCGCGCGAATTACTCGCGCGTCGCGGCGCTCGTGCGCACATGGCTGGGTATATCGAATACATGGACATCGGCATTACTCCAGCCAAGCATCACCGTCTTATCATCGAATACCTGGAAGCTGTCGAACGCGGCGATATCCCCAGGCTGATGATTTTCCTGCCTCCAGGGGCAGCCAAATCGGTCTATGCTAGCCAGATATTTCCGGCGTGGTTTTTGGGGAAGCATCCCAAGAAAAACGTCATTGCTGCCAGCCATTCGGCAGAACTGGCCGAAAAATTCGGGCGGCGAGTACGCGGATTTTATTCATCGACTGAGCACTACCGAGTTTTTAACTTTGGCGTATCGAAAGAATCAGCCGCCGCTGGGCGCTGGAGCACCAGCGCTGGCGGCGAGTATTTCGCGGCAGGCGCGGGCGCTGGTATTGCCGGTTTTCGCGCCGATCTCGGTATTATCGACGATCCGTTCCGAAATCGTGAAGACGCCGACTCGGCGACGATGCGTGACAAAATCTGGGATTGGTACAAAGCCGACTTTTTCACGCGACTCAAGCCGGGCGCGGCGCAAATCCTGATTCAAACCCGCTGGCATACCGATGATTTGGCTGGGCGGCTGCTGAATGATCAGAGTGACGGCGGCCAGCAATGGCATGTGCTCAGCATTCCGATGGAATGCACGAGCGCCGACGATCCGCTGGAACGCAAAATCGGCGAGCGACTCTGGCCGGAGTGGTTCACCGATGAAATGGTGGCCCAGGCCAAGCGCGACTCGCGCAACTGGGCGGCGCTCTATCAGCAATCGCCGGTAGTAGATGGTGGAAATATACTGAAACGGTCGTGGTGGCGCGAATGGAAGGGCAAGCATCCGCCGAAATGCGTTTACGTCATCCAGAGCTACGACACCGCATTTTCCGATAAAGACCTGAAAGCCAACTCATTCAGCGCTCGCACGACATGGGGCGTGTTTTTCACCGACGATGGCAATCCGGCGATCATGCTCATTGAAGCGTGGCGCGGCCGGGTCGATTATCCGACGTTGCGATCTGAAGCGACGAAAGCCTACCGAGAACAACAGCCTGATTGTGTACTGATCGAGAAAAAGGCCAGCGGCCAATCATTGATACAAGACATGCGGCGCGCTGGTATCCTGGTGGCCGAGTACCAGCCGGATCGGGACAAAGTGTCGCGGGCGTATGCTGTGCAGGCGCTGCTCGAAAGCGGCCAGATTTATTACCCACCGCGCCGGTGGGCCGACGAAGTGATTACCGAATGCGAGCAGTTCCCGAACGGCGTAACAAGTGACTATGTGGATACCTGTACGCAAGCGTGGCTCAGAATCAGAAATAGCGGGATGCTGATTGCGCCAGAGCCTAAAGTTCCCGATGAACCGGACATTGATCCGTTATTCCATAAACGAGAAACGCCCGTTCGGCATGGAGTGTACGGCTGATGGAACTACCTGAAATCTATGCGATGGCTGATGCCGGCGATGAGGACTTGCTCACTGAGTCTGAGCGCGCGCAATTGCCGCCATCTCCACCAGAGCAGAAATCCTCGTTCAATGAAAATCTTGCAGAACGCTTGGATTCTCAAACGCTTGGCCGTCTTTCTCAAGATGTGCATGATGGCTACGACAGCGACGATGCGAGCCGCTCGGATTGGAGAGCGCGCGAAAAAATCGGGATTCGGCTGCTGGGGATCAGCGAGAATCAGGATGGAGAGCCAGCTTTCGAAGGCGCGTCATCTGCTGTTTTCCCCGGATTGATCGAAGCGATCATACAATTTCAGGCCCGCACCATCAGCGAGTTATGGCCAGCGCAAGGGCCGGCAAAGGCATACGTCCAAGGCGGGTTGTCGATGAATCCGCAGCGCGAGCAACAGGCCGCGCGAGTCGCGGATTACCTAAACTGGCTGTTCACTAAAAAGATGCCGGGCGGTTATAAGCATCATGACCGGATGCTGTTCCGCCTGCCGCTATCTGGTTCGTGCTTTAAGAAACTGCACTATTGCGCTGACTCTGAAACAGTCGTGTCGAAGTTCGTTCCAGCCGAAGAGGTGCTGGTTCCCTATGGCTCAACGGACCTCAAGACCGCGCCTCGCATTACGCATGTCATTAGCTATTCCGGCCAAGACATCAAGAGGCTCATTCGTGCCGGAGTGTATGTGGAGCGCTCGATTGATGCGCTCTCTGAAGACGATGAAAAGACCGACTTGCAGCCTGAATTAGATGCGGTCACGAGCACGAAACCGTCAATGACGGCGCTCGATAAGTCGCAGCGCTATGTTTTGCTTGAGCAATCCATCTTCACCGACATCCCCGGCGAACCAGAGGGCGCTCCGTTTCTCGTCACGATTGATCGTGAAAGCCAGCAAGTCTTTAGCGTGTATCGGGATTGGCGAAAATCGGACAAGAAAAGACATCGCCGCCGCCGCTGGGTGCATTACGATTTCCTTCCAGGGCTTGATGGGTTTTATGGCCTTGGGCTGCTGCACGCGCTGGGCCGCACTGCCGAATCGATGTCTGGAAACCTTCGCGCGATTCTTGACGCGGCAATGCTGGCTAACTTGCGCGGTGGATTCAGATCGGCTGATGTGGTGCTTCCAAAAGGGAAGCGTGGCGACGGAATCAGCATTACACCGGGAACGTGGCAGCCGGTCGAGGCGACTACGGAAGAACTACAAAAGCTCTTTGTTAGTATTCCTTATGCGGAACCTTCGCAAACTCTATTCAATTTATTGCAATGGATGGATGGCGTGTTCCGGCGTGTGGCTGGAACGACGAGCGAGCTAGTAGGCGAGGCGACAAAGAGCGTTCCAGTAGGAACTACTCTAGCGCGAATCGAACAAGGAATGAAAGTTCAGTCGTCGATCCAGATTCGATGCCATCAAGCGCAAGCCGAAGAGCTGGCCATTGCGTGTGAATTGACCGCCGATTATCTCCCCGACGCTGATTATTGCCGAGATGTGCTGAATATCTCGCCGGAACAGTTTGCCGCTGATTTCGATAATCGCGTGGATGTGCAGCCCGTCAGCGATCCAAACGCGATCACTGGCACTCAAAAGCTGGTGATTGCACAAGCGCTTGTTGATCGTGCCGCCGCCGCTCCAGATTTATACAATCGACGCGCTGTTGAAAAGCGCCTGCTTGAAACCATGCGGCTGCCGAACGCCGATGAACTGCTGGTCGATCAATCGCAAGCGCCACGCATGGGACCGGTCGAGGAAAACATGGCGCTGCTGATGACGCAACCAATCAAGTCATTCCCAGACCAAGACCACCAAGCGCATCTAATCGTGCATCGGCAGTGGCGGGAGTCAATCACCGACGAAGAAACCCGTAAGCGCATCGAGGCCGCCGCAGTCGCGCACGAGGCCGAACATTTAGCGTGGGCGTATCTACTGCAAATGCAAGCGGCGATGGGGACACAGCTTCCGGCTACCCCCATGGGGTCCGGACAGCCCATGGACCCGCAGGCGGAAAACATGCTGGCGATGATGGCGGCCCAAGCGGTGCAGCTCATGAATCAGCAACAAGCCAATAGCCTTGCGCCCGATCCATCGACAATGGCCGCAGAGCAGAAATCGGCGATTGATTCAGCGCGGGCCGAAGCTGAAATCCGACGCAAGGACGCGCTGGCGAATGCGCAAATTCAACGCGATGATGCAAAAGCCATTGCGGACATGCGGCGCGGGGCTGCCGAACAAGAAGCGAAACTGGTTAGCCAGTTCGTCAGCAATCAGTCTCGACGCGACCTTGGCGAGATACCCGTGCAATGATTACCGGGTTTGTTCGACAAGTCAGAAAACGATTCGATGAGGAAATCTCAAGAACCGTAACGGCTATCGGGAATGGATCAGCAAAGGACTGGGAAGATTATCGACGCATGACCGGGCGCGTGGCCGGGTTAAAAACCGCGCTGGATATTCTGAACGACGAATTTAAACAGCACAACGAAATTGATTTCGAAGAGGAATAGAGAGAATGACTCCACAAGAATGGGTGACATCTGGAGACGATCAGGCGGGAGACATTCCAAGTCCGGTCGGTTTCAGAATTCTCATCAAGCCGTATCGGCTTCCCAAGTTCAGCGCGGGCGGTATTGCGCTTGTCGGCGAGTCTAAGCAATATGCCGACATCGCGAAGGTCGCTGGCCAAGTTCTTAAAATGGGCAGTGAATGCTATCGAGGCGAACGATTCTCAGCGCCTTGGTGTAAGATCGGCGATTATGTGATTTTCCCGAAGCACGCCGGGCAAACGATTGAAGTCAAGCGAAATGATGGTCAAGACCCCGATCAATATCTGTTGGTCAACGACGACGAAATCCGGGCGGTGGTGAAAGACCCGTCGCAAATCAAAGCGTATTTGTGAGCATAGGAATCCCTATGGAACTTGATGAAGAAACCCACGACGACCTTCTCAAAGACGAGAGGGAATCGTCGGAACTGGAAGAATCGATCCAGCCGGACTTGGGTTCCGGCGAACTCGAACCCGATCCTGCTCCTCATCCCCAGGATGATGACGAGCAATGGTCGGCTCGCGTCAAAAAGCGGATCGACAAAGAAGTCGGACGCCGAAAGGCGCTCGAAGAGCGATTCGCGGATCGAGAACGCGCATTGCTCGATCAAATCAACACGCTGTCCGCCGAGGTCGGAGCGATCAAAACCCGCAATGCGGCGGCCGATGCCCAGGCCGCCGAGGGCACTTTGCAGGCTAAGCTGCACTCGGCGAAACAGCGGCTCCGTCAAGCCATGGTGGATGGCGATGACGAGGCGGCGGTTACGGCAACCGAGGACATCGCCGATGCCCGCGCCGAGATGCGCGAGATGGAATCGCGTAAGCGAGAACATCAAGACCAACAGGCCCAGGCCCGTCAGCCACAAACGGATAACCAGCAGCCGCAAATCCCTGAGACGATGGGGAAATGGCTGAAGGCGAATAGCTGGTATCAGTCCGGCCAGAATCCGCGCGCCGCCCGCCTCGCGGCGGAACTCTTTGAAGATATTCGGCAAGATGGATTCGATCCGAATGACGCCGGCACCTACGCGGAGCTTAATAAGCGCATCCGGGCGGCGATCCCCAGGGCGGCTGACACCATCAAGGATATTGAATCTGCTGTCCCAACTCGTCGCCGAGAAAGCGGCCCGCCGACCGGGACCAGCAGCGCTGATGGTCGTGCCGCCCCAGTGAGTGGTGCGCGGCGTACTTTCACGGATCAAGATAAGGCGCGAATGCGCGCATTCGACATCGAAGACACCCCGGAGAACCGAAAAATATGGCTAGCCAATCATCCGTAGCGGCGACTGATGACCGCTTGACGCGAGAGCAGACCAGCCGCGCCGCTGCCGAGATCGAGGCGTGGCCCGAATGGACGCCTGCTCAGAATACCACCGCGCCACCCGCTCGCGATGCCTTCGAGCAAAAATGGGTGCGGTGCCGAGTCGTGAATGCCGACGATGAGCCGAACATCATCCGCAACATGCAGCAGGGGTGGCGACCTCGCCAAGTCGATACCGTTCCGCCCGCCTTCAAGCCTTTCGTGCGACGGTTTGGCGATTTCGGCGAAGTGATCCGCAATCAGGATTGCATATTGATGGAGCGGCCAAAGGCTATGGGCGATAAGGTCCGCGCGCATGTCGCGGGCCGGAATCAGCGACTACGACAGTCGGTCCAGGAATACATGGGGCAACGGATGCCCAGACAGCACGGCTCCAATGGCGGCACCGTGGAAGAATTCGAAGCACGCGCTACCGTTGGGGCTGGGCGTCCTGCCCGCTTTGGCGGCGATTAATTCAAGCATTTATAGGAGCCAACAGTTATGGCTAATGTCAACGCGCCGCGCGGACTCGTTCCGGTGCGGAAGCTGGGCGGGGGATCGATTACCCAAAACGCCTACTCGATTGCCACGGATTATACGACAGCGATCTATACTGGCGATGTCGTTGAAATGACGGGGACCGGGAAAAACGTCACTAAGTCCGCCTCGGGCAATACTGATAACGTCGGCGTATTCATCGGCTGCTCGTACATCGATGCCAATGGCAAGCCCGTTTGGTCGAAATACTGGCCCGGAGTCTCCGACGGAAAGACCAATATCGTGGCCCAGGTCATCGACGACCCGGATGTCATTTGGGAAGTCCAGGCCGATGGATGCGTGGCCGCTGAAATTGGCGTGGTCGCGGATTGGAATGTGGGCACCGGCAACGCCAAGTCCGGTCAATCTGGCTTGTATGCCGTGGTGTCTGGCACCAGCGCCACGACGGGCGGCAGTCTGAAAATCATGGGGCTGGTCAATCGCCCTGACAATGCGTATGGTAGCTATGCCAAGGTTGAAGCGCTCTTGATTGAGCATGTCAATCGGGCTGTAGTCGCTGGCGTGGGAGGTATCTAGTCATGCCTATGAATCGCTCGCAGTTCCCGAAGGAGCTGGAAAACGATCTGAACGCGGTTTGGTCCGCTCAAGAGCGGGATTATCCGTTGGACTGGCCGAAAATCTTCGATAAGAAGAACAGCACCCGTGCGTTCGAAGAGCAGGTCTTGCGGGTCGGCCTGAACGTCGCGCCGATCAAATCGGAAGGCGCGGCTATTGCCGAAGACGAGGGCGGAGAATTCTGGACCGCCCGCTACACGCACGTTACCGTTGCCTTGATGTTCTCGCTGACGCAAGAGGCGTTGGAAGATAATCAGTACAGCAGCTTGGGCGCGTTTTATACTGGCGAACTGATGCGAGCGCTTCGCGAAGCCGAGGAAATTGCGGCGGCGAATGTGTTCAATGAGGCGACGAGCACCACGATTGGCGACGGCGTTACGCTGTTGTCCACGTCGCATCCTTTGTGGGCCGGCGGTACGTATAGCAATACGCTAAGCGTGGCGGCTGATTTGTCGGAATCCGCGCTGGAAGATACCTGTATCCAGGTCATGAACGCGGTCAATGATCGCGGGCTGCCGATGCCGCTGATGCCGAAGAATATCATTATCGGCAACGCCAATGCGTTCAACGTCCATCGCATTTTGAATTCAGTGCAGCGAGTTGGAACGTCCGATAACGACACGAATGCGATCCGTAGCATGGGGTTGTTCTCCGGCGAGCCAATCAACCTACGCCGTCTGACCGATACCGATGCTTGGTTCGTGAAGACCGATGCGCCGATGGGATTGCAGTTCTTTACCCGCAAGGCATTGGAAAAGGGCGGCCAGGAAGACTTTCGTACTGGCAACTACGAGTACAAGGCGCGCAAGCGGTGGTCGGTTGGTGTGACCAATCCGCGCGCGGTCTTCGGTTCGATGGGTGCCTGATCAGCCCATAGCGTCTCCGTCATTCACTGATGCCCGGCCGGTGGCCGGGCGGAGAACTCCACATGAGCAAGCATAATTTGTCCGGTGCCGATGAAGTCTTTATCGGCGGCGGTTACGATCCAAGCGCTTTTGGCGTCAACGGAGCCAGAGGCGTCCCGGTTGTGCTCCCCACTCGCGCCACTTGGGCGGCTCCCGCTGTTGCCGATGCCGATCTGCTCATCGTCGCCGCCACGTCCACGGAACTGCCGAACAATTCCACGAAGACCTATACGCCGGCTACGAACGGCACCAGTCCCACCGACAATGGGTCAGTACCGGCTGCCGCCACCATCACCACCAGCACTGGCGCAACCGCGACGGTCTGGACGTTAGATGCGCCGCGCAATCTAGCGATCACAACGACTACCGCCGCCGCAGATACCGTCGTCACCATCACCGGTTATGACGAATATAAGGTGAAGGTCGTGGAGTCGATCACGATCGCTACAGCCGCATCCGCTGGCGTTGGCGTCAAGGCGTTCAAGTACGTCGAATCCATCGCCATCTATTCGGCCGGCGACATCACCACCGACACCATCAACATCGGCACCGGATCGAAACTCGGCTTGCCCTACAAGCTGGCCAAGAAATCGGACTTGATCCGCGCTTATCATACGGGGGCCATGGACGATTCCGTGACCGTAGTCGCCGCCGTGACCACCACCGCCACTGCCACGACTGGCGATGTGCGTGGTACTATCACCATGAACTCGGCGCTGGATGGTAATGAAATCGTGGCCTACATGATCGTGGCTGATCGGCAAACCCCGGAAGGGATTCGCGGCGTTGATCAGTACGGTGGATAATTCGTGGCCATCGCGCTGCTTTCGCTGATCGAAAATATCCGCCTCCGCCTGGACGATCTAGGCGGAGATCGCGGCCCGCCAAGTTCTGGATATTATGCGACGTGGCAGGAAGACGATTCCGTGTGTCTCTGGAAGAACACGGAATTGGTCGGTTATCTAAAATCCGCGTTGCTGGATATAGCGGGCCGAATTCCTTGGACAACGGGTGGTAGTTCATCAGACATCGTTGGTGATCAAACGCGATTGTCTGTGACATCTGGCAATCCAGAAGTAGCCTTGCATGAATCCACGCTGTATGTGGACAAGGTATTTTTAGCGTCTTCTGGGCTATTCCTGGAAAAGACCGAATCAACGCGCTTAGCGTATCTGTATGGCGAAAACTGGATCACGAATACCGATACCCCAACCCATTACTACGAGCCACAACGCGGATTGTTGCGGCTATACCCGATTCCGATCATTAATGACGAACTCCATCTTTCTGTGCGTCGCCGCTGTATTGATGAATTTTCATGGAGCGACGTATCCAGCGAGGACGCTCCGACGGTTACGCTGGACGATATTCCAAATGATCTGGAAGAAGTGTTAATTTTGGCGGTATGCAGCATCGCCTATAAAAAGCACGACTCGGATACGCTGGATATTGAGATGTCCAGAGAGTTTTCGAGAATGGTCGATGAAATGGTGGGTCCGCCCGTATCATGGAAACAAAAGGAATCGAGACGGATCAACGCAAATATGGATACTGCGATACGCGGCCACTCCTATTTCAGAAGTTCCGCCGTTCAAGATTCAGATTGGAATTAGAAGGACGACCCCATGGCCGGATTCTTTCAAACGCCAGAACAGCCTGGATACCGGGCACTGGTGGATTATTTTCAGAACAGCAAGGTAGCCAATCCCGCAGGAAACCCCATCGGTCGAGCCGCCGCGACGAATCAACCGCGTATGGGCGGCGGATTGCCAGAGCCAAACGGCTATATGCCGGAAAATCTTACCGCGCGAGGCCCGCAACAGAATCCCCTATCGTTTCTTGACGCACCTTCCTTGCCTGGAAGAACGCCCGGACCTGCCCTGCCAAGCCCTGATTACATCGCCGGGAATCCAGGCTACGGACAAGACACCGCCATGATGTCTCGCGGCTATGCGCCGATGGGGAATGGCGTGTATTCGCAGGGCGATACGTTACAGCCTGGATCGGCTGGATATCAAGATGCGATGCGTGGCCGAATTGGTGGACAATTCGCGGGCGGCAGTGAGCCTCTTTATCAGCGTGGCTACACGACTTCGGCCGGAACCGCTAGCGGTATATCCAGCGTAGCACCTGGACGAGGTACGCTGAGTGTCATGGATCAAGGCAATGGCGGCACCGTGGAAGGCAACGTCGCGGCTATCAATCGCCAACTCGCGGCGCTCCAAGACCTCCATCAAGCGCAACTAGACGATCCTTATAATGGCCGGTTCCGATTCGGCACTGACGGCATTCGCCGGGGCGTCGATCCGCTGGACGTGGCGAGCGGGCGCACCGACGCCTTGGGAACGCTACTCCCTGATGTAAGCCGTGGCGGGCCGCGCAGTCAGTTGAGGCTCGCTGACTTGATGCAGCAAGCGAATATCGCCAGTTTGCAAGACGCTCGCGCTGGCCAGCAGCAGCAATTACAGGGTCAGGCCAACGCCAATTCCGCGCTATCTGACCTATTTCGACAGCAACAACAGGGCCAGCAGTTCGCGGCGAACTACGGACTGAATGCTCTGAAGTTCCAGAATGACGTATTGCGGAATAATCGGCTCGATCAATCGCTCATCGATTCTCGTAATTCGCAAACAGCTAAAGACCAGCGCTTAACGCCTGATCAAATGGTTGCGAACTGGATGGATATTTACACCAACAGCCCGGATCAGCAGCAGCGCCAGAACGCACTGAATTACATGACGCAATACTATCAACTGAAGTCTCCACAAGCGGGGGCGCTGTAATGCTTTCGAAAATAGTTTCAGTCCCGGCTGGGTCAACAAAGACTATTGCATTTGATGCTGAAGGCGCGGCGCGCACAGCAACATGCAATACTGGAAAGCCAACGATTACGATCATTATCGCTGGCGGAGCAACCGCAACCGTTTCAACAAGAACGGCGGCTGGAGGAACAGCGGTCCCGGTGGCGAGCGGAAATCTAACTGGAACTATCACCGCGACTAAATCGGATGTTCTGGATGGAACTATTCATTCTTTCGATGTCACGGCAGCCGTAGCGACAGTAGTAGTGGAAGCGGCTTTCCCTGAGAATCGATGATCGCAGATGAGCATCGTCGCTTGGGATGGGAAGACGCTCGCCGCTGACCGGATGGCATTGTTTGGCGATACCCAAATGCCATTCTCGAAAATTCGGCGTCTTGATGACTGCGTTGTTGCTTGGGTAGGTCGTCTTGAGCATGGCGTCGTTCTTCTTGAATGGATGGCGGGCAGGAATGAATGGCCAGCCTTTCAAAAGGAAGATCATTTCACCACGTTGATTGTCGCCAAAACCAATTTATGCCATTTTTATGAGCAGTCGCCTATCCCTATTACGGTCGAACACCCATTCATGGCATGGGGGGTTGGTCGAGAGGTGGCGATTGGCGCAATGGCCATGGGCGCGGATGCTAGAAAGGCGGTGGAGCTAGCCAGCATCTATTGTGCTGGATGCGGATTTGGTGTCGATGCGTTTGACCTTTGAGGGGTAGGATATGCCAAATTGGTATGACTCATTAGTATCAGCTCCTCCTGGAACGTATCTAAATCCAACAGGAGAGCCTAGGCGTCAGCTTGATACAGAAACCAATAATATGGTTAAAGATCATCAAGCCCTTGGTCGGTTCCTAACTGATCTGATGCCTCCTGTTCAATATAGCCCATACGGTCTTGCCAAGTTTGCAATAACGAATTCTATTGAAAATAAAATAACAGGGGATAACAAAAAAAATAAAGGCGCAATATCTCCTGACGATTTTACTCCAACCGGGCTAGCTCAGGCGTTATTCCTATCGCCTCTTCAGCAGTTTGCCGATCATCAAGCCGAGCTATATCGAGCTAATCACCAATCGTTGCCAGGTCCACCGTCATCAGTTTCAAATATTCCCAAATCTTCAAATTGGTCATTGCCTAATCCGATGCGGCGCATTGAAATCACTCCTACTCCGCAAAGATTTCAGCATGGGCTGCCATTACCTGCCGCTCGTTATTTGCATCAACAGATGAACCCTAACCCGGTTCCATCTTATCAGCCAAACTTATTTATGCTAGGAATGTCTTGATGCCCAACTGGCCGGAAGACCCGCGACGGCGGAATGTGTATGGTGATGTGTATGGCCAGTCCCTGCCCATGCCTGGCCAGACGAAGCCACAAGGTATCCCGTCGCTAGCGGACTTGGCGACGCTGGTCAACCAGCAGCAGCAATCGTCTGGGGTGCCGTCGCCCACCTTCCAGCAGCAACAGCCTGCCGCGCCTTCCCTGAGCCAGCTTCAGCCGCCGCTGATGCCGCAATCCCAACAAGCGGTGGCGGCCACCGATCAATCGCCAAAAAAGCCCTTTTTCTCGTTGCCTGACGTGGCGAACGCGCTCTACGAGGGGGCAACACAGCAGTTTATCCCTAGCGTCAAGGGAACCGTGGCTCAGCTTTACTCTGGCCTGGATCGCCCAGACTTGCAGCCAGAATGGGTTCAGCGTTATCAAGATGAAGGGCGTGCCGCGCAAGAAATGGCGCAACGGCGCAACGAAGAGCAAGCGGCGACTGGAAAGCTATCATCAGCCGGTGAAGCCGTTCGACAGGCGATTCCCTCGCTTCCCTTCAGTCTCGGTTCCATGGCGGCGGCACTTCCAGCGGGTATCGCGGGGACCGTGGCGACTGGCCCAGTGGGAGGGGCGGTGGCGGCGGGCGCGGCTGCTGGTGCGGCCGGATACCGCATGGCCGCTAGCCAATTCCTGGATTCGGCATTCGCGAGCCTAGAACAGGAAAGCCAGCAGAAGCGCGGTCGTCCCATGAGCGAACAGGAAAGGGCGGCAGCCTATGCCGAGCTGAAGCCAATCGCCGAACATACCGGACTGTGGGAAGCCGGGCCGGAAGCCATCGGTAATGCCGCGATGTTCGGTCTGGGTCGCGTAGCCTTGGGTTTCATGCCGAAAGAGGCCATGGCGAAGATTGCCGAGTCAGCTCTAGGCCGAGTAATTGGCACAGCGGGGGTTCGAGCAGGAGCAGCAGCAGGGACGGCCGCTACCGAAGTTGCCACCGAAACCGCGACCCAAGTTGCCCAAGGCAATGACCAGGCCAAGGCCGACGCGGCCATCAAGGCATTCGTCGAAGGGAAGCCCATGGGTCCAGCCATCGCCGGGGCCGAGCGTCCCTATGATGGACTCGCTGGGCTTCAGAAAGCCTATAACGATGTGGTTGGAGCGACGCTGGCCACCGTGGTTATGATGGGCGGACTGGCCAAGGGAGCGCATCTCGCCTACAAGCCCATTGCCAACCGGATCAAGGCCGGACAGCGCGGCCAAGAGGCGGATACGGCGGTCAATCAGACTGATCCGATCCGTACCAACCTAGAATTTGCTCGCGAATCCGACATAGCCGAGGCGCTCTCTCGATTCGACGAGATTGAGAACGCCGGGCGGTTGCCGAAATCGGCAGCGCGACGCATTGATGCCGCTCGCCAGCAATTGCTGGGGGAGTTGAGCTTGCGCGTGTCGCCTGAGGCCATCTCGGCTCCACTGAATTCACAGCGCGGAATGGCTGGCTATCTTGGCTTCTCGGAGCGAGTCAATGAACTCGACGACGCGCAACTTGCTGACCTCGCGGGGCGAGCGCTCCCCGAGAACGCCGAACCGACACTGACCGATGCCGCCAAGCGCTATCAAGCCGAAATCAGCCGACGCCAGGCCTTGACCGATGCAGCCGCCCATTTCGAGCGGAACCCCGATGCCGTGGCTGGCGTCGCGAAGACCTTGGACGACATCGCCACCGGAAAGCCGATGAGCAAGGGCGCGCACGGATCGACCGCGTTCAATCTCGCGTCTCTATCTGATGATATGTTGCGACGGTATCAGTTGGCCGGGGAAGTATTGTCAAGCCAATACGCCGATAAGGTTGGCAATCTTTCCGATAAGATTGACAAGGCTCGCGAGCTTCTGAACGAAGAATCGCAGCGCCGCGCCGAGGGCCAGACCCGTGACCCGGAAGCGATCCGCGAAGCTGATCTTGCCGAACGAGCGGCGGCGGCGATTGCCAAGGGCAAGAAACCCAACATCAAGGGACTGTCGTTCGAGACTCTGGATCGTATGGCCAGCGGCCTAGAAGCGCGCGCAGCCCTGGAGCCGCGCCTCGCCGATTCGGCGCGGATGCTTCGAGAGGCCGCGCAACAGGGGAGGATGCGGGCATTCAATCCGCAAGGCCAGCAGCAGCCGGGCATTCAGTCCGCCATGCGTGGCTGGAATGCCGGCCAGACCGAAGACCCTGCCCAACCTATCGACTTCACGCAAGATCGCGCCCGGTTGTCCGAGTTGGCGCAACAAGCTGACGTGACCAGCCGCCAGC
>JAGRHM010000103.1:20270-21077 GCA_020445005.1 Candidatus Competibacteraceae bacterium
TTCTCGATCAGGAAGCGCAGCGCCGAGCGATCCGTGAACAGCAGCGCGTCGCCCGATCCCAAGAAATCGCCGCGCTGAATCAGCAAAATCCACCACTCGCCACGCCGCAGGGCTTGCCGACCGTCACGCCATCCGCCATCCCGCAGTCGTTAGGGCAGTTGGGCCAGACGCGGCTGGGGAATGGCGTCGATCAGTTGCCGATTCCCGCCCAACCACAACCGAGCACACCGAATGTCACCGAAAGTCAGGGCCAAGGCCGTCCAGGTCAAGCGCCACCCATGGGCTTGCCCGCCAGACCAACGGGAGCGCGTCAAAGCCAAGCGCGAGGAACGCCAGAGCAGGCCGCAAGCGCGCTACTCCGACAAGTTCCTAGACGACTTGGAGAGCATGAACGGCTGAATCAGGAGCGTGTGAGGCAGAATACGCTGGCCGGCGAGAATGCCATCCCATCTGTGGCCAGCGCCCAGACGGCGCAAGGATCAACGAAAAAGCCGCTGGTCCTTTGGGGATACAAACCAGGAATAGCGGATGAACCCATCAAAATTGCTGAATTCACGAAAGGTGAACAGCATCGCCGCGAGAAAGCAGGCTGGAAGACGGCGGCTTATGAGCAAGGCACTGAGCCTGTCGGCTTGCGAGACCAGGCAAGACACGATCAACAAAAAGCCAGCACCGCAAGCGGCGGGCAGACTGGCGGGGAGCTATCCCCAGAGACCGCCGCGCAACCCCAACAGGAGCAACGCCGTGAAGAAAGGCAAGCCGAAGCCGCGTCCCTGCTGAGCCAGGAAGCGGAGAAAACGAGGTTCG
>JAGRHM010000104.1 GCA_020445005.1 Candidatus Competibacteraceae bacterium
CTGATCGCGTTACCCCCACTGCTACCGCCTCATATCCGATTCGTCGTCTTTGGAATGTAACGGATTTCCACTGCATGGGGAAAACCGGTTTTCTCTCCCCGAAATCACGGTTAGAACTCATTGAAGGGGAATTATTTGACATGGCGCCGATAGGCAGTTTTCATGCAGGAACGGTCAGCATTCTGACTCGCCTGTTGGTGCGGGCAGTGGCTGATAGCGCGATTGTGCATGCGCAAAGTCCTGTTGTTCTCAGTGACCGTTCCGAACTTCAGCCTGATCTGCTCCTGTTGCGTCCACGTCCGGACTACTACTTGAGCGGGCATCCTCGCTCGCAGGATGTGCTGCTACTGATTGAAGTATCGGATAGCACGGTTCAGTTTGACCGCAAAACCAAGGTTCCGCTGTATGCCCGGCATGGCATTCCTGAAGTATGGCTGGTGGTAGGTCCCAAACGACGCCATATCGAAATCTATCGCGATCTCCCGCCGGATCACAGCGCCTATCAGACCCGTTGGCAATTGCGCACGGGTATCCTGACGCCAGCGCTATTGCCCCAAGTGGAAATCTGCCTGGATGAGGTGTTTATCTAATCGGCGAATCTTCCAACTTTAACGGCTCCACCAGCGATTTTCCATCAAACCAAACCTGCTCTCCTTTCAGCGTTAGCCGTCCTTCGGTAAACCAGTGAATTGCTTGCGGATAGAGACGATGTTCCTGTGCCAGCACCCGCGCCGCCAGTGTATCAGGATCGTCGTCCGGCAGCACCGGAACCCGCGCCTGGACGATGATCGGTCCGCCATCCAGTTCCGCCGTCACAAAGTGAATCGTCGCGCCATGCTCGGTTTCCCCAGCGGCAATCGCCCGTTCATGGGTATGCAGTCCGCGAAATTTCGGCAGCAACGAGGGGTGGATATTGAACAAACGCCCTCGGTAATGCTCGGTGAAACTCGCGGTAAGCACGCGCATGAATCCGGCCAAAATCACCAGATCGGGTTGCTGGCGATCGATCAACGCGATCAGCGCCGCCTCGAATTCGGGCCGATCAGGGAAATTTTTGTGATCCAGCTCCAGCGCCGGGACTCCAGCCTGCCTCGCCCGCTCCAGCCCCTGAACGCCGGGTCGATTACTGATGACGGCGGCTACTTCAACCGGCAGTTCGCCGCTCGCCGCCTGATCAAGAATGGCCTGCAAATTACTGCCGCGCCCGGAAATGAGTACGACCAGTCGGCATTTCCGCTCGGCGGTCATGACTGGAACTCCACCACCGGTTCGCCTTCCCCGGCAACGATTTCACCAATGCGCCAAACTGTTTCCCCGGCCTCGCGCAACAAAGTCAACGCCTGTTCAACATCCGCCGCTGCGACGCAGACCACCATGCCTACTCCGCAATTAAAAGTGCGCCACATTTCCGCCTCGATGACACCACCTTGTTGTTGCAACCATTCAAAGATCGCTGGACGCGGCCAGCTTTGAGCATCAATGCGTGCTTTGGCGCCGGCAGGCAGCACCCGGGGCAGATTCTCGGTCAAACCGCCGCCAGTGATGTGGGCGATGGCGTGGACTGGAAGCTGTCCCAACAGTTTCAATATCGGCTTGACATAAATGCGAGTCGGCGTCAGCAAGGTTTCGCCGAGCGTGAGGCCATCGGCGAAAGGTTGATCCAGTTTCACGCCGCTGACCGCCAGAATCTTGCGGATCAGCGAATAGCCGTTGGAATGGGGGCCGGAGGAGGCTAATCCGAGCAGGATGTTGCCGGGTTTGACCTGATTGCGATCAACGATTTGCGCTTTTTCCACGACACCGACACAGAAACCGGCGAGGTCGTAGTCGCCTTCGCTGTACATACCAGGCATTTCAGCGGTTTCCCCGCCAACCAGCGCCACGCCGGCTTGTTCACAACCATCGGCGATGCCCTTGATGACATCGGCGGCGACGTTCACATTCAATTGACCGGTGGCGTAATAATCGAGGAAAAACAGTGGCTCAGCGCCCACTACCAAGACATCGTTAACGCACATGGCCACCAGGTCGATACCGATAGTGTCATGCTGCTTGAGTTCCAGCGCCAGTTTGAGCTTGGTGCCGACGCCATCCGTACCAGAGACCAGTACAGGCTGACGGTAGCGATCCAGCGGTAGCTCAAACAACGCGCCGAAGCCGCCCAAACCGCCGAGAACGCCG
>JAGRHM010000105.1 GCA_020445005.1 Candidatus Competibacteraceae bacterium
GGCATGATCATGAATTCCTGCATGTCGACGCTATTGTCGGCATGAGCGCCGCCGTTCAGAATGTTCATCATCGGCACCGGCAAATGATACGGGCCAGTAGGATTCAGGTACTTGTACAGCGGCACACCCTTTTCGGCGGCGGAAGCATGAGCAGCGGCCATCGACACGCCAAGCAGCGCGTTAGCGCCGAGGCGGCTCTTGGTGGGGGTGCCATCCAGGTCAATCATCCGCTGGTCAATCGCCGCTTGATTATCCACCGCTTCCACGCCGAGTAGCGCATCGCGCAGCTCGCCATTGACATTGGCGACCGCTTTCAGCACGCCCTTACCCAAATAGCGGCTCTTGTCGCCATCGCGCAGCTCCAGCGCCTCGCGGCTGCCGGTGGACGCGCCGGAAGGAACGCCCGCTGTGCCTTTAGCTCCGGATTCCAGGATCACGTCCACGCTGACGGTAGGATTACCGCGCGAGTCCATAATTTCACGGCCACGGATCTCTTTGATTTTCGACATTCTTCAAACTCCTCTGGATATTACGCTCGTGGGGATAAAGCCATCATTGACGATTATTCTAGCCCGGTTTCCAGGAAACCGCGCTGTTTAACCAAGGTATCCAGCGCCTGCAAGGTGATCAGCAGGGCTTCCATGCGATCCAGCGGCCAGGCGTTCGGGCCATCGCTCAGCGCCTGGTCAGGATCAGGATGCGTTTCCATGAATAATCCGGCGATGCCGACCGCCACCGCTGCCCGCGCCAGCACCGGCGCGAATTCCCGTTGACCGCCGGAAGCGTTGCCCTGACCGCCGGGTAATTGCACCGAATGGGTCGCGTCGAACACGACTGGACAGCCGGTAGCGCGCATCACCATCAGGGCGCGCATATCGGACACCAGATTATTGTAGCCAAACGAAGCGCCGCGTTCGCACACCATTAGGTGATCATTGCCGGCCATACGCGCCTTGACCACAACATTGCGCATGTCCCACGGGGCTAAAAATTGGCCTTTCTTGATGTTGACCGGTTTGCCCTGCCGAGCGACGTTCTGGATGAAATCGGTTTGCCGGCACAGAAAAGCCGGGGTTTGCAGCACGTCCGCTACTGCCGCGACTTCTTCCAGCGGCGTGTATTCATGAACATCCGTCAGCACCGGCACATCAATCTGTGCTTTGACCTTTTCCAGAATTTTTAACCCTTCCTCTAGGCCAGGACCTCGATAGCTGTGATGCGAGGAGCGATTGGCCTTGTCAAAGGAGGACTTATAGATGAAGGGGATGCCCAGTCGCCCGGTGATCTCTTTGAGTTGGCCGGCGGTGTCCAAAGCTAGTTGTTCTGACTCAATCACACAAGGGCCGGCGATCAGGAACAGCGGCCGGTCCAGACCGACCTCGAAGCCACAGAGTTTCATCATGGCGCGCTCGCCTCTTGTCGACGTTGTTGGCGCTGCCGGATCGCCGCCTCCATGAATCCCCGGAACAGTGGATGACCGGCGCGCGGCGTTGAAGTAAATTCCGGATGGAACTGGCAGCCGAAGAACCAGGGATGATCCGGTAATTCAATCGTCTCCACCAACCGGTCATCCAGTGAATGGCCGGACAGCGCCAGGCCGGCAGCGTGCAGCGGCTCCCGGTAGCGGTTGTTGAATTCGTAGCGGTGGCGGTGGCGTTCCGTGATCACATCCTTGCCATAGGCAGCGTGAACCAGCGAACCGGGCGTCAGGCGACAAGGTTGCGCGCCGAGCCGCATAGTGCCCCCCAGATCGCCGCCTTCCTGGCGTTGCTGGAGAACGCCAGTTTCGTCAGTCCATTCGGTAATGAGGGCGATGACGGGATGTGGCGTGTCCTTCCGAAATTCCGTACTGTGCGCGCCTGCCAGTCCGGCGACGTGGCGAGCGAACTCGATGACCGCGACCTGCATGCCCAGGCAAATGCCCAGATAGGGAATCCGCCGCTCGCGGGCGAAACGGACGGCGGCGATTTTGCCTTCGATGCCGCGTTCGCCAAAGCCGCCCGGCACCAGAATGGCGTCCATACGCTCCAGGGCGACGGGACCTTCCCGTTCAATGCGTTCGGAATCCAGATAGTGAATGTTGACCCGGGTCTGGGTATGGATGCCCGCGTGCAACAACGCTTCGTTCAGAGATTTATAAGCGTCAGTCAGATCAACGTATTTGCCGACCATAGCGATGTCCACCGCGCCTATGGCGGTTTCAATCGCGTTGACCACGCGCTCCCAGTCGGTCAAACGGGCCGGGGGCAGGTCGTCCAATCGCAGTTTACGAGCGACGATGTCATCCAGACCCTGGGCGTGCAATAGCAGGGGAATGCGATAAATGGTATCGGCGTCGGGGACGCTAATCACCGCCCTGGGTTCGATGTTAGTGAACAGGGCGATTTTGCGGCGCTCCTCGGGGGGGATTTCCCGATCCGAGCGACAGAGCAGCATGTCCGGCTGGATGCCGATGGAACGCAATTCCTTGGCGGAATGCTGGGTCGGCTTGGTTTTGAGTTCGCCGGA
>JAGRHM010000106.1 GCA_020445005.1 Candidatus Competibacteraceae bacterium
TATTGCAATTCGACATCAACGACATCCGCGCCCTCTACGGTATCGCCGGATTTGAAGGTGCGTTCGATCACCCGGTTGGTTTTCAGGTTGCGCACCTTGACCCGGTTAAATGCCTGGCCCTTGCCAGGTTTGACGAATTCGTTCTCGACCACGGCATAGGGATCGCCATCCAGCATGATCTTCAGCCCGCTCTTAAATTCATTGGTACTATATGTCGCCATGCAAAACCTGCCTTCCTCGAGAGTGATTAAGCGATAAGACCAAGTATGATAACCGCAAAAGCGTTGTCCAGTCAGGCCGACTGGCGACAGGAATGGGCGAGAGCGATTCGAGATCCCAATGAATTGCTGCGCGAACTGGCTCTGGACCCGGCGCTATTGCCCGGCGCGCAAGCGGCGGCGCGCCGATTTTCGTTGCGCGCGCCGCGCAGTTTCGTGGCGCGGATGCGCCAGGGCGATCCGGACGATCCACTGTTGCGGCAAATCTTGCCGCTGGCGATAGAGCTGGAGCCGACGCCGGGCTTCGTGGCTGACCCCCTGGGCGAACAGGCCGCTCAAACTGCGCCGGGCGTTCTGCACAAATACCACGGCCGCGCCCTGTTGATGGCGACCAGCGCCTGCGCCCTGCATTGTCGCTACTGCTTCCGTCGGGCCTTTCCCTATGCGCAAGCTCAAATCGGAGCTCGGCAATGGCCGCAGGCGCTGGCCTATTTGGCCAGCGACCCCAGTCTCTGCGAGGTGATCCTTAGCGGCGGCGATCCTCTGGCGCTGTCCAACCAGCGGCTGAGCGAGTTGCTTGGAGGATTGGAGCGGATTCCGCATTTGAAGCGACTACGGATTCACAGCCGGCTGCCGATTATTCTACCCGAGCGGATTGATGATGGGTTGTTGGGAATCCTGGCGCACACACGCTTGCGTCCGGTGCTGGTGGTGCATGCCAATCACCCGCGTGAGATTGATGGGACGGTCCGCCAGGCGCTGGAACGGTTGGCTCTGGCCGGTGTGACCTTGTTGAACCAGTCTGTGTTGTTGCATAGGGTCAATGACGACGCCACAACATTGGCGGAACTGAGCGAGGCACTGTTTGCCGCCCGGGTGCTACCCTATTATTTGCACCTGTTGGATCCAGTGCAGGGCGCTGCGCATTTTGCCGTGAAGGAAAGCGCAGCATTCGCTATTATGAACACATTACGTCAGCGGTTGCCGGGCTACCTGGCGCCTCGACTGGTGCGGGAACAACCAGGGCAACTGGCCAAAACCCTGGTAGAGTCACACTGCTGAGCGAGCTTACTTCCCGTTTGAATTCTGGCCCCCAACAGAGGTTGGCGCGCGTGTCTGAGCCTTCTGTGATTAACTTGTTGATTGTGGATCATTCCCGATCTGATATCGACCATATTGTCAAAACCTTGCAGGGCGATGGTTATCAACTCGAGCTAACCGATACCGACCAGGCGGAAGAGGCCCGCAGTGCGATCGATTATCAACCCCTGGAAATTATTCTTCTGCGGTTAGCCGACGAATTACCGACGATTGCCGAGGTGCGGCTGATGGTGGCGGAGGCCCAGCAGGATATTCCCATCGTGGTTGTCATCGACGATGAACACCGTTCAGCGCATCGCCCCTCCCGATTGTTGGACGAAGGCGCCGATAACTATTTCTATCTGGACGATGCCGATCACCTGGTCGCGGTGATTCGTAAGGAGTTGCGCCATCTCCAGGATCGCAAGCGCCAAAAATCCTTTGAGGTGCGCTTCAGGGAAGGTGAAATCCGCAGTCAGGCGTTGCTGGAAAACATTCAGGAAGCCATTGCCTATATTCATGAGGGCGTTCACGCCTACGCCAACGCCGCCTACCTGCGCCTGTTCAGCTATGAGCGCAAGGAAGATCTGGCGAATATTCAACTGGTCCACATGGTCCCACCGGGCTACCGGGATGCGCTGAAAAGCGTTTTACGCCGCAGTATCCGCTCTGGCAAAGCGATTGAACCCGTGGAGCTGGTCGGAGTACGCAGTAACGGCCAAACCTTTCCCATTCTGTTGGAGTGCGCTCCAACTCGAATGAATGACGAACCCTGCACCCAGATTCTCGTCCGCGATGCGACTCCAGAGAAAAGTCCTTACAATCAGCAACTGGAGGAAATGCTCAAATTTGACGAGGTGACCGGCTTATACAGCCGACGGTTTTTCCTGGAATCCCTGGAAATCGAACACGAAGGCGCTGTGCTGTATATCTTGTTTACTGATTACTCCGGTATCCGTAGCGGGATGGGGTTCGACGCCATCAGCCAATTCATGCGCGACGCTGCGGGCCTGATCAAACGCTTGCTGGATCCGGATGATATGGCGACTTATTTCGCCAGTGAAGTGTTTGTGATTTATATACCCATTCGTTCATCGACCGATCCCATGTCGCTGGCTGAGCATATCCGCACCACTATTGCTGCGCATAACTTCAAGATCAGCGGAAAACTGTTTACCACGACCTGTTGTATCGGTGTTTATGACGCGCGCGAAAGCCATGAAACCGCCCTGCAAATTCTTTCTCATGCAGATCGCGCCTGCGAAGCAGCCCGTCAGAAAGGCGGTAATCAGGTTGACGTTTATATGCCGCCCAAGGATGAACATGTCTCGGAAAGAGATGGCGGAGCCATCAGCGAACAAGATGAAGCGACTATCCGTCTGATTCGGGATGCACTCACCAATGGCCGTTTCAGTCTGAACTATCAACCGATCGTCAGCTTTGAAAACGCCGAGGAAGCGCGCTACAAGGTCTATTTGCGTATTACTGACGAAGCCGGCGACCGTCAACCCATGGAGAAGCTGGGCAGTGTGGCGGTGCGCTATGGCATGATGAGCACTTTGGATAAATGGACGATTATTCGAGGGATGGCGGCATTGATCGAAATCCAGAAGAACGGGGAAAAACCACCGATTCTTTTTATTCGGCTGTCTCGCAATTCATTAGTTGATAAGGACTTCTTTGACTGGTTGATCAAACGCTTCAAGGAAAGCCGGTTGGCGCCGCAAATGCTGGTGTTTGAGATCAAGGAAGATGATGCCGATGAGAGCTTTGAGGAAGCCCGGTTGTTGCAAGTGCGTTTGCGGGAGTTGGGTTGTGGTCTCGCGCTGTCTCATTTTGGGGGCAAAGCGCACTCCGAACGTCTGCTTGGAGAACTAGCGCCAGACTATATCAAGCTGGATGGCAGCCTGATCGAGCGCTTGGCCAAGGCCAAGGACGAAAACAGCCGGCAGGCGATGGCGCAACTGACCCTGCGCGCACATGAACTTAACACGCGGGTCGTGGCCGCTGGGGTGATGACCGCGCCGCAGATGGCCAGCATCTGGCAATTCG
>JAGRHM010000107.1 GCA_020445005.1 Candidatus Competibacteraceae bacterium
CATGGACGCGCCCTACCGACTGAGGTATCACGGTGCCAAACTGGGAAGGCGACATTAACCCTGAATGATGAGGGGCATCCATGTCATTAGAACCATCAGGGACGCTGTGGGAGAATCCAGCGCCCCCTGCGAGGCAATCAATTGCGTTCAGCAACTCGCGACGGATTGACTGTTCTGGAAACCGGCGGTCCGATTCAGGTCGCAATTCGCGCCCAAGGGCAACAAGGGATGGTTATGGGAACCCGCATTCACCGCAGCAGCGGCAAAGGGGCTTTGTTGGTTGAAGCCGTTCACCGTGGAGAGATGACTCAAATCCTGGCGCTGAGCGGCAGGGGTCGTAGCGTGCGTCTCGACGGTCGGGCCTTGATCGTTGAAACCGGCATGGGCCAGGCTGGACAGGCCGAGGGTCAGGGCGAAAGCGGCGGCGGTTAGTACGGTTTTCATGGTCAGTACTCCTGAAAGTCAGCGTTTGGGGTTCAGTAGCCGCGTTTGCGGCGGTCTCAGGAGTATTTACGTTGTCAGGGCGGGTTTGGATGCAATCGCAACGCACAAGGCCAATCGCCACAAAAGGAATTCTGGATGCTCTAAACTGATCGAGCAGACCGGCCGGAGAATCACCATGAATCAAAGCAAAATCGAATGGACCGAGCAAACCTGGAATCCGGTCACCGGTTGCACCAAGGTTTCACCCGGTTGCAAATTCTGTTATGCGGAAGTCATGGCGCACCGGCTCCAGGCGATGGGCGCAGCCGGCTATGACCACGGTTTTGCGTTGACCCTGCATGAAGCGCGCTTGCAGCAACCGCTCAAGCGCAAGAAACCGACTGTTTATTTCGTGAACTCGATGAGTGACCTGTTCCACGAAGACATACCGGATGCCTTCATCGAGCAGGTGATGGCGGTCGCTGCGCAGACCCCCCAGCACACTTACCAGATTCTGACGAAACGCGCCGAACGACTCCCGACCTTTTTCAGCCGGCGCAGGGTGCTAGACAACGTCTGGCTCGGCGTCTCTGTCGAAGACCGTCGTTATGGGCTACCGCGCATTGACTATCTGCGCCGAGTTGCCGCCCGCATCCGTTTCCTGTCGGTGGAACCCCTGTTGGAGCCTCTCGGCCCGATGAACCTGGCGGGTATCCACTGGGTCATTGTCGGCGGCGAATCGGGTTCCAAGGCCCGACCGATGCATCCGGACTGGGTGCTGGCGGTACGCGATCAATGCGAGGCAGCAGGCGTCGCGTTTTTCTTCAAACAGTGGGGCGGTTGGGGAGCGGATGGCGTCCGCCGCGCCAAGCAGTCCAATGGCCGATTGCTTGGCGGGACGCACCTGGGATGGTTATCCCCAGCCTATCGGCGCGCTGCTTTAAGGATGTGGTAGACCGCTCGTATAATCATTCGACGGCCTTGGAATTGTTGACCGTGCGTTCTCCTGCTTCCTGCAAAGGCGTCCATGTACACGAGATCGAACGGCTGATGCTTCAGCCTCACCTGCCCCTGTTGCCAATGAGATCCTCATGACTAACCTGATCGAATACGAAGACGCCAGCGCCGACGTTCGCGCCGTCTATGACGACATCATGCAGACGCGCAACGTGGATCGCGTCAACAATTTCTGGAAAGCTATCGCGCATCATCCGCCGACCTTGGTGTGCACTTGGCACACCCTCAAGGAGATCATGGCCGCAGACGGCGCTCTCGATCCCTTGGTCAAGGAAATGATCTACATTGCCGTCAGCGTCACCAACGGCTGTGACTACTGCACGGCCTCGCACACCGCCGCCGCGCGGCGCAAAGGACTCAGCGACGCCATGCTGGGCGAACTGCTGGCCGTGATCGGCATGGCTCATGAAACCAATGCCCTGGCGCGCGCTTGGCGCGTTCCGCTTGATGACTGAGCGCGCTGATGTTGTAGCCGGTTCATTAAATGCATGACCGGCCACGACAGGCCGGAACTCATGGCGGCGTTGAATGCCGGTTTCGATCTTTAAGCCGCCGAGCTCCGCTGTGGGAGCTGTCTCAGACGCGACCTATTCTGTCAATTTCGTGCGCTACTTTCCTAAAAATCGTGTTGAGGAGTTCGTCTACACTGAACCGGGCAAAATGGCGGTTTTTGTTATCACATGATTACACTATATTAATCATTGAGTTATATATTGTCCTTTTCGCTCTCGTCTGCAATATTCAAAGAAAACCCGAGAACGAAAATGCCGAATTCACCCCCTTTCCCCGGCAAGGGCAGGCTGTCGGCTTCGCCCCTACGCAGCAACGCTGCTCATGACGCACACATCCGTCCCTCCCGCGTGGAGAGCCTCGGTGTGGCGGCCCATTCGGTAACCCATCATGTCTCCTCTACCTGAAATCGGTCAACTCGTCCATGTGCGCCAGCGCCGTTATCTGGTCGAGGACGTGACGCCGCCGCCCACCGGGGGCGATGCCACGCTGCTACGCTTGTCCGGGGTCGATGACGACGCCCAGGGTCAACCCTTACAGGTGCTATGGGAACATGAACTCGATGCGGACGTGCTGAGCGGCGAAGCTTGGCAGACGTTGGGCGAACGCGGTTTCGATCCCGCCGACCGCTTTTCCGCTTATTTGCATACCTTGCGCTGGAACTGTCTGACCGCGACCGATCCGAACCGCTTTCAAGCGCCCTTCCGGGCTGGCATCCGCCTGGAAGCCTATCAACTCGAACCGCTGCGCAAGGCGCTGCAATTACCGCGCGTCAACTTATTTATCGCTGATGATGTGGGCTTGGGCAAAACCATCGAAGCCGGCCTGATCGCACGCGAGCTGCTGTTGCGGAAAAAAGTGCGCGATCTGGTCGTCGCCTGTCCGCCGTCCATGCTGTTGCAGTGGCAGGATGAGCTGGAAACCCGGTTTGGTCTGACCTTTCGCATTCTCGACAAGACGTATTTGACCCAGACCCGCCAGGCGCGCGGCTTTGGGGTGAATCCGTGGACCACGCATAACCGTTTTCTCATTTCGCAGCGGCTGTTAATCGACGAAACCTATACCGCGCCGTTGCGCGACTGGCTGGGCGAATTCCGGCCCGGTACCTTGTTGATTCTCGATGAAGCCCATCACGCCGCCCCGGCCAGTGGCGCGCGCTACGCCATCGATTCCAAGATCACCCGCGCCATTCGCGACCTGGCCCCGCGCTTTGAACACCGGCTATTTCTGTCGGCCACGCCGCACAACGGCCACTCCAACAGCTTTTCCGCCCTGCTGGAATTGCTCGACCCGCAACGCTTCTGCCGGGGTGTGGCGGTGCGTAAGGGACAACTGGACGCGGTCATGGTGCGCCGGCTCAAGGAGGATTTACGCGGGGCCGGGGTGCCCGGCTTTTGCCAACGCGAGGTGAAGCAGATCGACATCGGTGGTTTGCCCCAAGAGGCTCCGGAGCTGGCGCTGTCGCGGCTGTTGAACCAGTATCGGGAATTGCGCGAACGCCGGTTGCAGAAAGCCAGCCGCCGCCAGCAGGCCGCCTCCGGGTTATTGCTGGTCGGTTTGCAGCAACGGCTGTTGTCATCCATTGAAGCCTTTGCCCGGACGTTGAAGGTGCATCGCCGCACCGTGCAAAAGCAGTGGGACGCCGCGCAAATCGCTCGCGCAGCGGCTGAGTCTGAGCGGCTCGAATTACTGGCGACGCCGGTGGGCAATGACGACGAGGCCGCAACCCTGCCCCCCGACGATTTACAAAGCGAGGAAGACGCGCAAACCGAAGCGGCCACTGTGGCCAGCGCCACGCCGGAGGAGGATGCCGCGGCGTTTGCCGAGGAGTTGCGGGTGCTGGAGCGCATGGCCGAGATCGCCGATACCGCCCGCCATCAACCCGACGCCCGCCTCAAACAACTCCTGGCCTGGATCCAACGCCAGATGTGCCCGGGTGGTCGCTGGAACCCGACGCGGGTCATTCTGTTCACCGAATATGAAGATACGCTGCGTTATGTGCGCGATCAGTTGGAAGCGGCGCTGGCGCAGACCGACCGTGCTGAGGAACGCTTGGCGATTTATCGCGGCTCGACCTCCGCTGAGGAGCGCGAGGCGATTCAGCGCGCTTTCAATACTGCGCCCGACGCACATCCGGTACGGATTCTGTTGGCGACCGACGCCGCCCGTGAGGGGCTGAACCTGCAAGCGCATTGTGCGAACCTGTTTCATCTCGATGTGCCCTGGAATCCGGGGCGGATAGAACAGCGCAACGGGCGCATTGACCGCAAGCTGCAACCGCAACCGGTGGTGTATTGCCATTATTTCTACTATGCGCAACGCCTGGAAGACCGCATTCTGGCCACGCTAATCCGCAAAATCGCCACCATTCAGCAGGAGTTGGGCAGTTTGTCGCCGGTGGTTGAAGGCCGGCTGGCGGAACTGTTGCGCGGCGGCATTCGTCATGCCGATCTGGCTCGCCTGGATCGCGAACTGAACGCGGCGGATTCGGTGGCCCCCGATCAGGCGACCGTCGCCGAAGAGCTGGACGTGGCCCGTGACCGGCAACAGGCCCTGGAAGCGCAGATCAACACCCTGCGCACCCGGTTGGAACGCTCGCAAAAGCAGATCAATTTCCAGGAGGAACCGTTCCGGGCCGCGCTGTCGGCGGCTTTGCAGATGCAGAAGGTCCCGACGCTGGAACCGGTCACGGCGACCCCCGGACAGTTCACCGTTCCGGCGGAAACGCTGCGTAAAGACCCGACTTGGGCGGCGACGCTGGACACCTTGCGCGTACCCCGTAGCCGGGAGCAGAACGTCTGGCAATGGCGCAAAGAAGCACCGTTGCGCCCGGTGGTGTTTGAAGCCCCGGCCACCCTCGATGACACCGTGGTGCATCTGCATTTGGAGCATCGCGTGGCGCAACGCTTGTTGGGGCGGTTCACCGCGCAAGGCTTCATTCATCACGACCTGTCACGGGCCTGTCTGGCGCAAAGCCGGGACGCGATTCCTCGGATTATTCTGCTCGGGCGGTTATGCCTGTACGGTCCGCAAGCGGCGCGGTTGCATGAGGAATTGCTGGCGGTCACGGCCCGCTGGCTGGAACCCAGTCAGCGCCAGGAGCCATTGAAGCCCTACGCCCGCGAGGCAGAGAGCAAAACCCTGGACTTGTTGGAAGCGGCGCTGAGTTCGCCACAGGCCGATGCCGTGCATTCCACCATACAAGCGCGCTTACGGGAAATCTTGCCCCAGGATTTGGCCGATTTGTTGCCGCATTTGCAGCAACGCGGGGAAGTGTTGGCGCGGGAGACGGAAAGCCAGTTGCAGCAACGCGGGGCAAAGGAGGCGCGGGAGATGCGGGCGATTCTGGAGGAACAGCAAAAGCGCCTGGCGGAGACGGCGCGGAAGTATCAGGCGGATTCGCAATTGACGCTCGGTTTCAATGAAGAGGAGCAGCGCCAGTTGGAGGCGAATCGTCGCCATTGGGATAAGCGGTTAAATGCCTTGGCCGGGGAATTGGAACGCGAGCCAGCGCGCATTCGGGAGGTGTATGCGGTGCGGGCGACAAGACTGGAACCGGTGGGATTGGTGTATTTGTGGCCGGTGACGGGGTGATTCTGGCTCCCAGACCGGTGGTGGAGTATCCTGTCAACGTGCATGTCATCGTGCATAAAGTGATTCGTTATGGACATCGAGTTTGATCCGGAGAAAGCCGCAGCGAACCCGTTGAACCACGATGGCGTCACGTTTGAGGAAGCCAAAGTCGTGCTCCTCGACCCCTACGCCCTGACGCACGAAGACCTGGCGATTGAAGTTGAACAACGCTTTATCACGTTGGGTATGGGTGCAAAGGGTCGCCTTCTGATCGTGGTCTGGACGCTCCGTGGTGATCGAGTACGGCTGATTTCCGCTTGGAAAGCCAATCAGCCCCAGCGGAGACGTTATGAACAACAATTCTGATCCCCTTTTTGAGCAGTACGCCGACCTGGATTTTGCCGACGCCAAGCCGGTCTCTGCAATCCCGGCCCTGGCCCAATTACAAGCGGAACAAGGCGGCAAATCGCGAATTACCATCCGTGTGGATAACGCCACTCTGGCTTTTTTCAAAGCGCGCGCCGAGATGACCGGGAGTCACTACCAAACGCTGATCAACGAAGCCTTGCAACAGTTTGCGCAGGGCCAAACGCTGGCGGATGTCGTGCGCGCGACCCTTCGGGAAGAACTACGGCGCCCTTAACATGACCGACCCCCTCCTGCTCGATCATCGCCGTTGGTTGGGTTATGCCCAGCCGGTGGGTTTAGTGGTGTCGCCGCCGGCGCTGCTGGACGCGCAAGCCTATTTGAACCGCAACATCGCGACGGAGCATCGGGCGTTTCTGGCCGAGATGCAGGACATTCCCTTGCCCGATGGCCTGACCGCGCCCGCGATCCGCGATTGGCCGCGTTTATTGGTCGAGCAGTTCGGTTGGCAAGCCGGCGATCTTCAGGACGCGCCGCCGTCGTTATGGTTCGCCTTGCCGGAATATCACGATGTGTTGCGCGCCTCTCATGCGGTGCGGGCCTTAAACCCACTGCCGGGAGCCAATCCCTGGCTGGCGTTGATGCACATCGAACCGAAAACCGGACGGGCGCTCGATGAACCGCTGGAATCCGCCGGTTGGCCGGTCAGTCCCCAGGCGCGTTTTGAACGGCTGTTGCGGGAAATGCAGATTCCCCTCGGTTTATTGAGCAACGGCCTGGAATTGCGCCTGATTTATGCCCCGCGCGGCGAGAGTTCCGGGACGCTGGCCTTTCCCATTGCCGCGATGCGCGATACCGATGGGCGCATTCTGTTTGCGGCGCTGCATCTGCTGTTGTCGGCGGAGCGCTGGTTCACCTTGCCCGAGGCGCAACGCTTGCCGGCGATTCTGATCGAGAGCCGCAAGTATCAGAATACCGTGTCCACGCAGTTGGCGGCGCAAGTGCTGGCGGCGTTGTATGAACTGCTGCGCGGGTTTCAGGCGGCCGATGCGCAAGTGAATGGGGCGCTGTTGGGCGACCTGGCGAAGCGCGACCTGGATGCCGTCTATGGCGGCTTGTTGACCGTGTTATTGCGGCTGATTTTTATTTTGTACGCCGAAGATCGCGGGTTGATTTCCACCGATCCGGTGTATGTCAACCATTATGCAGTCAGCGGCCTGTTTGAACGCTTGCGCGCCGATGCCGGGCAATATCCCGATACGATGGATTTGCGCTTTGGGGCCTGGGCGCAACTGCTGGCGCTGTTTCGGTTGATTCATGGCGGCGGGCGGCATGGCGAGTTACGGCTGACGGCGCGGCGCGGGCGGTTGTTCGATGCGGCGATTTATCCGTTTCTGGAGGGGGCCGGAACGCCGCTCTTACCCCGCGTCAGCGATGGCGTGATTTATCGCGTCCTGGCCAATCTGCTGATGCTGAATGGCGAACGGCTGTCGTATCGCAGTCTGGACATGGAACATATTGGCTCGGTGTACGAGGCAATGATGGGCTTTACCCTGTTGCGCGCGCCGGGGCCGATGATTGCCATTAAACCGGCCAAGGCGCACGGGGTGCCGGTGATGATCGACTTGGCGGCGCTGTTGGCGACGCTGCCCAAAAACCGGGCCAAGGTGTTGAAAGACGACACCGACCAGGTGTTGACCGGGGCGGCGTTGACCGCATTGCAGAAGGCGGCGACCCAGGCCGATTTGCTGGCGGCGCTGGAGAGCAAGATTGATAACGCTGTCACCCCGGACGTTGCGCCCGCCGGGGCGTTGGTGTTGCAGCCCACCGATGAACGGTGCAAAACCGGCTCGCATTACACCCCGCCCGAGTTGACCCGCCCGATGGTGCAAGAAGCCTTGCGCCCGATCCTGGCGCGATTGGGGGAATCACCGACGCCGGAGCAGCTTTTGCGCCTGAAAGTGTGCGATCCGGCGATGGGGTCCGGGGCGTTTCTGGTGGAAACCGGCAAGCAATTGGCCGAGGCGCTGGTGCAGGCGTGGCGGGATCATCGCTGTTTGCCGGAGTTGCCGCCGGATGAAGATGAACTGTTGCACGCCCGGCGCTTGATGGCGCTGCACGTTCTGTATGGCGTGGACAAAAACCCGCGCGCGGTGGAGTTGGCGCAGTTGTCGTTATGGCTGGCGACGCTGGCCCGCGATCATGAGTTTACCTTTCTCGATCATGCGCTGAAGTGCGGCGATTCGCTGGTCGGGATGAACCTGGCGGCGTTGCGACCCTCGGGGAGTGGCCAAAAAGACTGGGTGCGCTCCTATCTGGAACAGCGCATTCAGGACGCTTTGCAAGCGCGGGCGCGGATTCGGGAGGCGGAGGCGCTGGACGAAGCGACCTTGCGCGGTTGGTTGCAGGACGCCGACGTGGCCACGGCGGATTTACGCTGGAGCGGTGATCAACTGGTGGCGGCGGCGCTGCAACCGGGATCGAAAGCGGCGCGCACCCAAGCCGAAAAAGCCGCGCGGGCGCGGATTGAACAGCGGTTGAGCGCGTCTTTTCTCCCCTCGCCCTCGGAGAGAGAAGCCGGAAGTGAGAGTGAGATACGCGCCTTCCACTGGGAACTCGAATTTCCCGAAGTCTTCGGGCGCGACAACCCCGGTTTTGATGTGATCGTCGGCAATCCGCCCTTTGTTGGCGGGAAGAAAATCAAAGGCGCTTTGGGTACGGAATACCGGGATTATCTGGTTGAACGCATTGCCCACGGTCAAAGGGGCAACGCCGATCTGTGCGCCTATTTCTTCCTGCGCGCCGGGCAACTGTTGCGGGATGGCGGCATGATGGCCTTGCTGGCGACCAATACCATTGCGCAAGGCGATACCCGCGAAGTCGGTTTGGATCAACTCACCGCCCACAGCTTCAGCATTCCCCGCGCCGTGCCGAGTGTGCCGTGGCCCGGCGAGGCCGGTGTGGAAGTGGCGCAAGTGTGGTTGTATCGCGGCGCATGGCCCGGCGATTTCGTGTTGAACGGGCAACCGGTAGCCGGCATTACCCCGTTTCTCACCGTGCCGGGGCAAGTGGCCGGCAAGCCGTATCGACTGGCGGCGAATGCGGATCAATCGTTTCAAGGTTCGATTGTGTTGGGCATGGGCTTTGTGCTGACCCCGGACGAAGCGCAAGCGTTGCTTGACCGCAATCCGCGCAATAAGGCTTGCCTGTTTCCCTATCTGAACGGCGAGGATTTGAACAGCCACTTTGATCAATCGCCGAGCCGTTGGGTGATTAACTTTCACGATTGGCCGTTGAATCGGGAGGCGGACGGCGTTTGGCGCAAGGCGGATGCACGACAGCAAAGGGAGTGGCTGCGGTCGGGCATTGTTCCGGCGGATTATCCCGATCCCGTGGCAGCGGATTATCCCGATTTGTTGGCGATTGTTGAGGAGAAGGTCAAGCCGGAGCGAACGCGCAGAAATGAAAATGGTGAATTTGTCTTACGCTATCCACAATATTTGAAGTGGTGGATTTATTCAGACAAGCGCCCAAAGCTTTACTCCACCATCGTGGGAATGGGGAGGGTGTTGGTTTGCTCAGAAGTTACAAAATATCTTGGATTTAACTTCGTAGCAAATGGATTTGTATATTCAGCTAATCTTGACGTTTTTCCAAATAACGAATTGGATAAGTTTTCTGTTTTACAGTCATCTATTCATATTATTTGGGCGCATGAACGCAGCGCAACATTGGAAACACGGCTAAAATATTCGCCTGGCAACGCTTATGAAACCTTCCCCTTCCCACTGAATCTTTCCGGTCTTGATGACATCGGCGAACGCTATTACGAACATCGCCAAAGCATCATGCAAACGCGGCGCGAAGGCCTGACCGCCACCTACAACCGCTTTCACAACCCCCACGAACGCGCCCCGGATATTCAAAAACTGCGGGACTTGCACGTTGCAATGGATGAAGCCGTCGCCGTCGCGTATGGCTGGCACGACCTGGCCTTGGCGCACGACTTCCACGACACCAAACAGGGCGTCCGCTTCACCGTCTCCGAAGCCGCCCGCCGCGAACTGCTCGACCGCCTGCTCGCCCTCAATCATCAGCGGCATGAGGAGGAGGTGGCGGCCGCGATTCAGTCTAACGCAATCCGCTGACCGGGAGGTAACCCCATGCAACTCGTCAATCTCGACCCGCTGCCACCGCACGCCAGAACCGAATTACTCGACTTTTATGAATTTCTATTAACGAAATACACCGCGGGCGAAACATCCCCGGCGAAACAAGCATTCCGGGCAGGCCCATCAGCGCCGCCACCGCGTTTAGGCGATTTAGCGATCAGCTTGTTTGGAGCCGGGGCCGGGATGGACCTGGATTTACCCCGACATCCCCCGCATGAACCCTTGGAACTGGAGCCATGATTCTGCTCGATACCAATGTCATTTCTGAGGTCATGCGTCTGGCGCCATCGGACAACGTGCTGAATTGGTTAAACCAACGCAGTGACGCGGGTTTGTTCATTTCCAGTATCAGCATCGCCGAAATTTGTTATGGCTTGCGCATTTTGCCCACCGGTCAGCGCCAACAAACGCTGCAAGCCCGTTTTGAACAGTTTATCGCGGAAGGGTTTGCTGGGCGTGTCATCGCCTTTGATGAGCCAGCGGCCCGTGTCTACGCCGACATCATGGGGCTGCGCAAGGAAAAAGGCCGGCCCATGAGTCTCCCGGATGGACAAATCGCCGCGATTGCAAAAACGCATCATCTCACGCTGGCCACCCGCAACCTGACCGACTTTGAACATTGCGGGATTCCGTTAATCAATCCCTTTGCCGGGTGAACGCACAGAGCACTGCATCATGACCCCCGCTGACGTTCGTGATCGCCTCATCGCCGCCTTGCGCACTGACTTGGTCGGCCCCGCACTCGCCGATGAAATTCTCAATGAAATCCCCACCCGCTGGTATCTCACCGGCTTTCTCGCCCCGCTGAATGCCAAAATCGGCCAACGCAGCGACCCCGAAGCCGAGGATGAAGCCGATGTCCTGGAACCGGCCTCCCCTGCTGCCGAAGACAACGCCAACCCGGAGCGCGTCACCGCACGGCATTCCCTGTTCCCCGCCTCGCTCGGCTTGAGCGTCCTGGTCAGCGCCGATACCTCACACCTGACCGTGCAACTCGATTGGGGGGATTACCAACGGCTCACAGCGCCCACCGCCCCCAATGTCCCCACTGAAGACGATCCAACGCCGCCCGCGACCGAAACCTGGCAACGCCACCCGCGCCATCCGGCCCCGATCACCCTCGCCTTACCGGCCCAAGGTCATTTATCGCGGCACAGCCAACCGGTGCCCGACGATCCCCGGTTGAAACTGACTTACAACGTCCGCGCCTTGCCGACCGGCATCGACGACCGCCTGCCTCCCGGCGCCCGCATCGTCTCCATTTTCCTCAGCAACGAACGCGGCGACGCCCCGACCGCCGAGCGCCGCGATGAACACTACGTCTTTCAACCCGCAATCACCGTTACCAGTCCGGTTCCGTTCCTGCCGCAACCCAACTTGCGCGGGCGCAACGCCCACGACGACTGGGACG
>JAGRHM010000108.1 GCA_020445005.1 Candidatus Competibacteraceae bacterium
TTCGCCATGCCGGGATACATGTCGGTGTATTCGTGAGTTTCGCCCGCGACCGCCGACTTCAGGTTATTGCGTGAGGAGCCAATGGGCAGACCCGTAGCGGGATCGCCGACCTGCGCCAGATAGTCCAGGTGACCATGCGCATGGCCGGTTTCGCCTTCCGCGGTCGAGCGGAACAGAGCCGAAACGTCATTTTGCCCCTCGACATCCGCTTTATTAGCGAAATACAGGTAGCGGCGATTGGCCTGTGATTCGCCGGCGAAGGCGGCTTTCAGGTTTTCTTCAGTCTTGGAGCCTTTGAGTTGCATCGGTAAAGCCCTCTCTTTGATGATGGAAACAGAGGAAGACCTTGATTATTCAGGGTCAAATAAAGCCTAGTTTGCATAGGGCGATCTGGCTAATTGACTTTGGCAATGGCGCCGATAGTGATTGCTTATCCATACAGCAGAGGCGTGCGCGTGCGCCTTGATCATCACAGCGCTGCTTGCGTTGAACAACTGGCCGCGCACTTCCAGTGCAAGCCCGTTAAAGCCATGTCAACGGTATGACATAACCTGTGGTCACCCGTGGTGACTGGTTGCCCTCAAGAAAGGGCGCGCAGCTTGATGACCACGATTTTGGCGGTCAATTGCGGCGTACCAACCGCCCGTATCCACAAAAATTCTGTTCACGCCAAATCCCGCTGCTTCAACATCCCCACCAGCTTGTGCTTGCGCGCATAACGCTCCAGCAGCCGATTCCGATAAGCCTGCCACGCCGCCGGTTGTCCCGACGCTAGATAAGCCGCCTGCGCCTGTTGGAGCCATTCCACTGCATGGTGGTACGCATTGGCTTTACCGGCATCCATGATCTTCTCGGCCCGACGACAGGCATTTTCAATCACCCAGTCGGGGTGCTGGTGAACCGCTGCCGCCATCACTTGTTTGACTAATTCACCCTGGTAGTAGCCGAGGTCCTTGACCACGGTAATCGCATCATCAAGCAGCCCCTCCTGGAGAAAGATGCCGACTCTGGCGGATTGACTGTCCCAGCTTGAATGCTGACGGAGGAGTTGCAACAGCTCAGTGCGCACCGTCGATTCCTCATCTCCCGCCAGTTTCAACGCAATCTGATAATCTTCCAGTGAGGGACGGGCGTTGAAGGCTTTAATGCGCGTTGCGAGAGCCGCCCGCACATCGTTCAACTCCTTGGCCAGATCGCTGGCCCACACCGCTAATTCATGTTGATGGTGCGCCGTTCCCTGCAGGTTCAAGCCGGTCTGGGCAATGGCGAGCGCCTGCGCCTGCGCTCCCTTTTCCCGCAGCGCCCGCGCCAGGGCAAATGCTTCCGCCAGGGAACTCAACAGGGTTTTAGCCGCCTCCATTGTGGTCTCCACCTGATCCGTGCGAACCAGCATGGTCAGGTATTGCTCGACCTGACTCTCGGCTTCGGCCAGATGTAAATACTCTGCATACCGCCCCTGACGATCCAGAATTTTCAGCCGGATTTGCGCCAGATCGTCGGCATAATCCGGGCGTTCTCCGTCCCAGGCGCCCAATTCGGTAATATGGCCTTGAAACACTTTTTGGAGCGAGGGATAGTCCCAGCCTTGGCGCAAGGCTTCCTGACTCAGGCACAGTTCGCTACCCAGTTCTTCCTGCCAATCTGTCAGGTGCTGCTGGAGAGTCTTCTTCTCAACCGGCGTTAGCTCCGTACTCAAAATGGCCTCGGTCCACGCCTGATCCAACAGCCCTACTACGTCATCGCTGTCAGCGCCATAGTCCGCTACTTCCTGCCAGTGATCGGCGCAGGCTTGCGTGATCGCTTCCATCGCTACCAGAGCGTTGGGACCATCGCCGCGCTCGATGAAACCCTGGGCTTTGGCGATCAGCGCCTCAAAATCATATTGAATCGAATCGTCATCTCGACCCGATTCCCAGTCCCGTACGGCGTTACGCAAAATCTGTTGCGCCGCCCGGCGGAAAGGCGCCGGATTGATTGAAATGCGACGCGGTGCGGTAGCGGACGGTTGTGCAGAAGCAGGTTCTGTAAGGTGTTCATCGACATATTCATCCACGATTTCAATCAGGTGCGGTTCCTCGGCGATTAGTTCCTGTACCAACTCCCGGGTTTGCGCAAGGTCCAGACCATCCAGCAGAGATTCCAGAGTCGGCCGTTCTTCGATCGATTCAGGCTCATGCAGACCAGCCAGCGCGGTGGCGACTATATGCTTGCACCAGCCGTCAAAACTGTAGGGACAGGTGCAATCGGCGCTGGTCACGCCTTTTTCGTCAAACGTCAGGCACACGATGTAAGGTTCGTCTTCACTGCCTTCGACTTCAGCCTGGAGGGTATTGCCGCGCTGTTGTAGGTAACCGACTGCTCCAGACCGATAGTAGTCTTTACCCCGCGCAAAGGATTGAGCATTGGCATAACGGCGCAGGACGGATTCGCTGAGTTGCGGAATAGTCATTCGATGTTCTCCTTGAATCAGAGTTTTTTTAAGCAAATTTACCAGTAAACCGCCAATCGGCTATGATGATTCATGATATAGAGTCCATCTTTCCAAGGTCTATGGGTGTCGCGCATCATGCACGCTGAACTGGAGCAACGTCTGCGTTTCTGTGGCAATTTGCCAAGCCTGCCAGCGGTCGCTCTTAAAATGGTCGAGTTGGCGAATGATCCCGACGTTCACCTGAATGACGTCGCCCGGGTGCTTTCGATGGACCCAGCTCTAGTGACCAAATTGTTCCGGGCGGCTAATTCCCCCCTGTACGGATTGCATCGCAAGGTGACTAACCTGCGGCAGGTGCTTAGCCTGCTCGGGTTGCAAGGTACATTGGCGCTGGCGCTGGGCTTTTCCCTGATCACAACCGGATGCAACAGTAGCGGTATTCCCCTCAATACCGAGCAATTCTGGAGTCGTTCGCTGATGACAGCGACCGCTTGCCGTATTCTGGGCGAACGGTTATCCATGAAGAATCTTGAGGAATTGTTCCTGGCGGGGTTGCTCCAGGGGATTGGCGTTTTGGCCCTGTCAATGATCATGCCCGAGTCTTATGGCCCTTTGCTGAAAGAAGCCGCTGAGCATCCGGAGGGAACAACCGCCGTGCTGAATTACCAGCGGTTGGCTGAATTGGAGCAGGAACGGCTGGGAGACGATCACGCAGCGGTGGGCGCATGGCTTATGCAGCATTGGCGCTTGCCAGAGTATTTGACGGTGGCCACGGCGGGCAGTCTGGATCCGGATGGCAGCGATGCGCCGGATCGCTACCAGGCTCTGGTGCAGTCCGTGGCGCTGGCGACACGCATCGCCGACATCTGGACTCGGCCGCATGATTGGCAACATTCCCCGGAAGTCGCCAAGTTGGCTCAACAATGGTTTGGATTGAATACCGACCACTACCTGGAAATCCTGGAACAGGTTGGTGCCAAATTCCCGGAAATCGCCGCCCTGTTTCAAATTAAAGCGCTGGATGCGGCGCAAATCGCCGGGATTCTGGATCAAGCCCGGGAAGCGCTGGATATTCGCGTCGTTCAACGCTGGCCCGAGCGTGTCAGCCGTAAAACCCTGTCGGTAGAAGCTTCCTGCCCAGCGGCGTTGCCGAACCAGTTACCCTCGATTCCAACCCTGGCCAGTGCCCGTAGTCTGCGTTCACAACGTGACGGGATCGCTCGATCATCGACCGGGCAATACGCCTTCGACGCGCTGACCGGTTTACTGAATCAACCCCGTCTCAACGATCGGTTGCGACAGGAGCTGACGGCCGCCAAGGATCAGACCTGGCCGTTGAGCGTGGCGTTGCTGGATGTGGATAACTTAAGAAAAATCAATGAGTCCTGTGGCCATGGCGTTGGCGATCAGGTGTTGATTGCGTTGGCGCGATTACTCAAGAGCAATATCCGGCGTCAGGATGTGGCGGCTCGTTATCAGGACGATGCCTTTGCTTTGGTATTGCCGACGAGTGGGATCAAGGATGCCTGTAGTCTGATTGAGCAGTTGATGGAGCGGATTCGCGACTGGGAACCGGCGACTGAAGGAGGCCGGAGTTTACGGATAACGATTTCCGTTGGGTTGGGAACGTATCCGGAAACGGGATTGGTTGATTGTCGGTCGGGCGAACAATTGCTGGAAGCCGCTCGTCAAGCATTGCGCTTGGCCCAGGAAGCGGGCGGCGGTCAGTTAGTGGTCTACGGTGCAAAGTCGTCAGGCTCATGAACGGTGACGACCAAACCAGGCATCGAGGGTATACAGCGCCAGCGCCAGCCAGATGCATCCGAAAGCGGTCAGATGAATGCGAGTGAACGGTTCCCGGTAAACCATGACCGCCAGCAGGAATTGCAGGGTAGGGGTCAGGTATTGGATCAACCCGACCGTGGATAAGCGCAGGCGTTGCGTGGCCTGGAGAAACATCAGCAGGGGAATAACGGTGACCAGCCCCGCCGCCAGCAGCAATGCATCAGTGTATCCGTCCACTTGGCCCAGGGTTCCGCCGCCCTGGGTCGCCAGGAAGAGCAAGGCCATCGGCGCAATTAACAGAGTTTCGATGCATAAACCCAGGGTTGCAGCGCGCCCCGCTTTCTTGCGCAATAGACCGTAACTGCCGAAGCTGAACGCCAGGGTCAGGGAAATCCAGGGAAACACGCCGTAGCCGATCACCAGCGCCAGCACCCCAGTCGCCGCGATCAGTACGGCAATTCCTTGACGCGGATTCAGCCGTTCGCCCAGAAATATCATGCCCAGTAATACATTGACCAGCGGATTGATGTAGTAACCCAGACTGGCTTCCAGAATCCGGCCGTTTTGCACTGCCCAGATGTAGAGCAACCAATTGCCGGAGATAAGTAATGCGGTGAGTAGATAAAAGCCGAGGCGGCGGCGCTGGCGAAACGCGCTGCGCAAAGTGGGCCACTGTCCCCAGGCCAGGATTAGCGCCAGCAACAGGACCGCAGATCCCACTACGCGATACGCCAGGACCTCCAAAGCGGGGACATGCTGCAACAATTTGAAATAGATAGGGAACGATCCCCATAAGGTGAAGCAGCCGAGCGCATTTAGCAGACCGATGGCGGCGCTGTCCAGGGTCGGGCGGGCGGGCGTTGAGGTGGAGAGAGGAGTCATGTGGGGCATGATAACCGAATGGTTTGCGATTAAACTGCAAAGAAACCGAAGTGGACAGGAGGCGATCATGCACAGATTTGTAAAATGCGGATTCGGAGCGGCGCTGACGATATTTGGGATGGTGGCTGCGTTCGCGGATTCCATGCGCTGCGGTAGCTATCTCGTCAACACCGGCGATTCCCAGTCGCGCGTACTGCAAATCTGTGGAGAACCCCAGCGCGCTTGGCAAGATGGTTTTATTGAGGAAACCGTGCGCCGTAATGAGGGCTACTATGATTCGTCAACGCTACCACAGACGCAGACTTATCCGCTTCCTTCAGGAGGTCAGGAGACCGAGGTGCGCCGGGTGAAGCCGGTCTACAAATGGGAATACAACCCAGGCCGCGGGCGGTTTCTCAAAACGTTGGTGTTTTACGGCGACATTCTGATGAGGATTATTGATGGGCCAAGGCAGTAGCTATCCCCACTCTCAAAATGCTTAACGTGAATCCGGCCGGCGGGCGTGAATCCGGGCAAGCTGTTCCCAGACCCAGCCGCCGGGGATCTCCCGGCCACGCAATACATACTCCAACGTGTTCTCGTTATTCAACGTCAATTCCAGGTCGCCGCGCGCCTCGCGACGACCGACAAGCAGCAATTGATCACCCGCCTGAAGCGAGGTGTGTCGATGCGGCAACATGACTGTTGTGTCATCTTCACGGACCAGATACAGCGCCCGGCAGTCGAGTTCCTGCGCGCGGTCATGGGGATTGCGCAGCAAATCGCCTAAGAGCATCGGAATGCGGGATAACTTCAAGCGTTCCATCAACGCCGGCGCTTGCGCGGCGTCAATGCGCACGCTCCACACCGTGGGCGTTTCCCAGCCAAAGCGGCTGGTCAACTGATCCAGCAAAGTGCTGGCCCAGGATTCCCCCCGCTGTTTGATCTGCCACAGAAACGGCGCCAGTAGCGGCGTCGTGAGAATCGCCAGACACTCGCGGGCGATAATCTGGCTAGGTACTACGGTGAAATCCGATTCAAAAGCGTCGAACAGCGCCTGATGCGCCTGCAAGTTCTGCCGCAGCACCACGAACAACCGGGCATTCAGCTTGCGGGCAGTGACCACAATCGACAGATTATTCACATCATCATTGGTCGAAGCCACAATGCCGACTGCTTGTTGAATGCCGGCTTCCAGCAAGGCCGGCGCGCCGCTGCCATCGCCGCGCACCCAATGTCGGTGATCGGACTCCAGCGGCGGGTCATGGTCAATGATCGTGATCGGGACGTTTTCCTGTTCCAGCGCCGAAACCAGCACCTTGCCAAACCGCCCATAGCCACATAACACCCAGTGACCGCGCGGCGGGTCGCGGTGCGGCTCCACCTTCGTGCCGGGAACCGCCGTCAGCCATTCCAGCAGATGATAAGCAGCGGGCGCGTGTAGCGCCAGCGCCAGATAACGGCCAAATTTATCAAAGGGATTGATAATGTGCCGGGTGCCAAAGGAGGCCATGTTGGCGGCGGTCTCCAGGGCTTCAACCCGACATAGAGTGGTCAGTTGGGACGCCAGCAATCGGACGGCGATGGCGATAGCCAGGTTGGCGCTATCGTCATTGGTGAGCGCAATCACCCCCCGGCAATAGCGATGCGTCAATCCCGCCAGTTTGAGGATTTCCGGTTGACTGGCGTCAGCGGCCAGCGCCGGGATGTCCGCGGAATGACCGTGCAGATCCAGTTGGCTGACTCGGCTCTCGCTGACTTCGATCACAATCGCCCGCACCCCAAGCTGATCCAGGGCGCGACAGAGCAACTGCCCGGTTTCGCCATAGCCACAGACTAGGTAAAACGGTTCCCGCATGTTTCGCACCGCCCGGCCAAAGCGCTGCAGACGCACCGCATTGCGAAAATTCTGATCCTGCAACAAGGCCAGCAGCGCGCCAATTGAATAGGCCCAGCCGATGACCGACAGGTAGATGCACAGCGTGACCCACATTCGCTGCGCTTCGGAGAAGGCGTTGGGAATTTCACCGAAACCGATGGTGGTCGCCGTGTAGCTGATGAAATAAAAGGCGTGCAGAAAACTCATTCGGCTGGGATTGCCCTCGGCATCCAGACCGGGAATCAGCGTTAAACCCAGAATTGAAACGGCATAGATAACGATCAGTGTGATCAAGGGCGCGCGCATGCGCCGCAGTGCTAGAAAGAAAGTGCTTTCGTAGCTTTCGGGATTCATCGTTTTTGCATGATGGTCTCGGCAATTAGAATGACCATCGACACCACGTTAGCAAACAGCGCGCCGCCGGACAGGGAGACGACTTTAGTGGTGATCTCGGGGGTGATGCCCGCGCCAGTGATATGCGCGCCGTAACCCCAAACCAGCGCGGCTGCGATTAGTTGTAGGTCGGCCACCAGACTAGTGGAGAGATGAATCGCGCCAATATGCGTGCGGTCGCCGAATTTGAGCACCGTTGCGATCAGATTCACGACAATGGCGGCGAAGAGTTCATAGACGTCGTGGTGAATGGGATTGTCGATATCGCCGATGAAAAAACCAAAGTTCAGCGTGGCGGCAAGGACGATAAAAAAACCAAAGATGACTTTTTCGAGGTTCATGAGAGCGTTTGTTAGAACAGTGGATCTGGCTAATTTGACCAGTCCCCTCTACCCGGCGGACGAAGAGAGTTTCAGCGTAGTCCCAGCACGTCCTGCATATCGAATAGCCCCGGACCGCGCTCCTTCAGCCAGGCGGCGGCGCGCACCGCTCCCTTGGCGAAAGTCATCCGGCTGGAAGCGCGATGGGTGATTTCCAGACGCTCACCCACATCGGCGAACAGGACGGTATGCTCGCCGACGATGTCGCCGGCGCGCACCGTGGCAAAGCCGATGGTGGGGCGCTGGCGTTCACCGATTGCGCCATGCCGTCCATACAATGCGCATTCCTCCAGATCGCGTCCCAACGTCCTGGCGACGACTTGCCCCATCGCCAGCGCCGTGCCGGAAGGCGCGTCTATCTTATGCCGATGATGAGCTTCGATAATTTCGATATCTACCTCGTTTCCCAGCGCTTGTGCCGCCATTTCCAGCAGCTTCAAACAGACGTTGACCCCAACGCTCATGTTGGGCGCAAGCACGATGGGAATGTCGCGGGCGGCATCGGCGATCACTGTCTTCTGCTCGTTGGAGAAGCCCGTGGTGCCGATGACCATGGCTTTACCCGCTGCCCGACAGAGGCCTAGGTGGGCCAGCGTTGCCGCTGGTTGCGTGAAGTCGATCAACACTTGGAAACGGTCGATAGAGGATGCAAGGTCGGTGGTGATGAAAACATCCAGGCGACCGATACCCGCCAGTTCGCCCGCATCCATGCCAATGCATGGACTGTCGGCCTGTTCCAACGCAGTGGTGCAGCGGATTTGTTCAGCCTGATGGCAGATGTCGAGCAGGTTGCGGCCCATACGGCCAGCGGCGCCGGCGATGGCAACGTGAATCATAGCGGGCGTTCCTTTAGGAAAGTAAGTTTTATTTTAATAAAAAATAAAGGGTTACGCTATAACGTAACCCTGATGTTTTGGAGCGGGTGATGGGAATCGA
>JAGRHM010000109.1 GCA_020445005.1 Candidatus Competibacteraceae bacterium
ACCGCAGAAAATATGATCCGGATCGGGTGTTGGCGCATAAATCACTTAATTCATTGATTTTATAGCGTTTTTATTTTTTACAAAATTTCGATATTTTATTTAAAATCAATATCTTGAGTGAAGTTATGCATCAACGCCTCCGGATTGCTATGCTCAAATTGACTGTTGCTAAGTGACTGTGATAGATGAAATTATTTTTCAAGACAGCTTCTAAAAGATTAAAGATTCATGACGACGAAGGCTATTGACAAAAAGCCGAATTCCATTTCAGCATGCCTTAACAGATCATAAGGAGCAATCTATTGAAATCCAGAACGCTTATCCAGTGGATGTTGGCAATTGTGGCGGCGATGTGGACAGTCCATGCCTGGAGCGCTGCCGCGCGGGATACCGGCGCAGCGCCTAAAGCGCCGTACAAAATCCTTTACATCATGAGTTATCACTCGCCGTGGCGTTGGACCGACGGCCAGTTGGAAGGTTTTAAGGAAAGCATGGCGGATGCGTCAGTCGAATACCAGGTGTTCCAAATGGATACCAAACGGAATAGCACGCCGGAAGCGAAGGACAAAAAAGGCCAGGAGGCCCGCGCCTTGATCGAGTCGTGGCAACCGGACCTCGTCTACGCCACCGATGACGATGCCCAGGAATACGTTGTGACGCACTATGTTAATACCGCGCTACCCTTCGTCTTCAGCGGGGTCAACAAGGATCCGAAGATCTACCGTTTCGTGGGCAGCCAGAATATTACCGGCGTTCTGGAACAGGAACACTTTGTCGAAACCGTGAGCCTGCTTAGACAAATTGCGCCGGACGTCAAGCGGATCGCCGCCGTGTTCGACGGCGACGCCATGTGGGAGCCGGTGATGGCGCGCATGCGCGAGCGCGTTGCCCAGATCCCCGAGGTCGAAATCGTGGCCTGGGATCGCTTTCGGACTTTTGACGAATACCAGCGCAAGATCAGGGAATATCCGAGCCAGGCGGACGCCATCGCCCTGATCGGCATCTTCAACTTCAAGGACGCGCAGGGCAATAACGTCCTCTATCAGGACGTCTTGCGCTGGACCGCCGAGAACAGCGCTTTACCGGATTGCAGTTTTTGGATCGATCGCGTGCATTACGGTACGTTGGCTGCCGTCACCGTATCCGAGCGCGAGCAGGGACTCGCGGCGGGTCGGCTGGCGCACGCCATTCTGGTCGAAGGCCAAAGTCCAGCGAGCCTCCCGATGCAGCCCACTGTCAAGGGCCGCGCCGTCATCAGCTTGGCACGCGCCAACAAGCTGGGTATCAAGATCAAGAGCGGGGTGCTGCTCTCGGCCGAGGTGATCGAAAAGTTCGAATGGGATCGGTGAATGCAGCTTGGGCTGCGCGCTAGAATCGTCCTGATCGCAGGCAGCGTCGTGTTGGCGGCGATAGCCGCGATCATGGCCACCAGCGGGTATATCTTCTCACGCCAATACGAAAAGGCACTTGAGTCGCGCTCGCTGGCCATTGGCAAGGGCCTGAAACTCCAATTGGAGCGAATCCTGGCGCTGGGAATCGCGGTCGAGGATCTGGTTGGCTTCGAGGAGCAATGTCAAGAGATCGTCAGCCTGTACTCAGGGATCACCGACGCATTCGTTGCCACGGACAATGGCCGGATCCTGTTCAGCAGCACGTCTGCGAGCATAAATAGCCCCATCACGCAACCCGCCTTGCTCAAAGCCCTACAGCGGGATAAGGATTCGTCCACGGACGTGGATTTCGGCGCGATCCCTTCCCATGTGGCGGTAATCCCGGTCTTCGGGCGGGAGGGCATACGGGTCGCAAGTATCGTAGTCGGATTTCCCGCCGAGTTGGTGGCAAACGAGCTGCGCCGGGTGCTTTACACCGGCGCTGGCGCTGCCTTGCCGATTCTTGCCGGCGGAATCGCGTTGTTGCTGAGCGTACTCGCGGCGTTTGTGGTACGCCCCTTAAAGCAACTGATCGGAACGATGGAACGCATCGGCGATGAGAGCGCCGATTTGTCCGTGCGCGTCTCTGGACAACCCAGCATGGCCGAGCTTCGCGCGTTCACCGCCGCATTCAATCGCATGCTCGATCAACTCGAACAGCGCAATGCCCAGCTTCAATTCGCCAAGGAGGCTGCTGACGCGGCGAGTCGGGCCAAAAGCGAATTTCTGGCCACGATGAGCCATGAAATCCGCACTCCCCTGAACGGGATCTTAGGGATGACGGAATTATTGCGCGGGACGGTGCTAAACGCCTCGCAGCGGCGATTCACGGACACCATTCAGCGCTCGGGTAAAGCGTTACTGGCGATCATCAGCGATATTCTGGATTTCTCCAAGATCGAGGCAGGGCGGTTGGAGCTGGAAACTGTCGCCTTCGACCCGCGGGAACTCCTCGAAGAAACGGCCGCGCTGCTCGCCGACCGGGCGCACAGCAAGGACTTGGAGCTAGTGGTCGATCTGGAGGACGGTCTGCCGAGCGCGTTGCAAGGCGATCCTGGGCGACTGCGGCAGATTATAATGAACCTAGTCAGTAACGCCATCAAGTTCACCGAGCGCGGCGAGGTGGTCATCCGCCTGGCGGTGAGGGCGCAGGACGCCCAAACTGTGCGGCTGCGCTTAACGGTGAGCGACACGGGCATCGGGATGCCCCCCGAGGCGCAAGCGCGAATTTTCGACGCTTTTTCCCAGGTTGACAGCTCCACCACTCGCCGCTATGGCGGAACCGGCCTGGGCCTGACCATCTCCAAGCGTCTGGCGCAACTCATGGGCGGCGAAATGGGGGTTGAGAGCGCGCTGGGCGCCGGTTCGACCTTCTGGCTCACTCTCGTGCTGGCGCGTTCCGAGGCGGAGTCGCGTCCGGTTCCGCCAGCGCACGCCGATTTGCAAAACGTGCGGGTATTGGTCGTGGACGACAATGCCACTGTCCGCGAGATTCTCCAGCGCTGGTTGGGCGGCTGGGGCATTTGGGCGGCGCTCGCGGCGGGCGGGGCGGCGGCGCTCGGCGTTTTGCGCCAAGCGGTCCGGACAAGAACGGCTTTCGATATCGTTATCGTCGACTGGCACATGCCCGGCATGGACGGTTTGGAACTCGCCCGGCGGATCCGCGCCGATTCCACCCTGAACGCGCCACGGTTGCTGATGCTCGCCTTAAGCGACTTAATCGATGACGATCCTCGGGTGGCGGCATCCGGAGTGAACTTCTGCTTACAAAAACCCGTGCGCCAAGCCGAACTCTATGACGCCCTGCGCCAGCTCGCGCAGCCAACTGCCCCAGGGGCGGACCCCGTGACCTACCGTTCCGCCCGGCGCAAGGAGCCGCTACGCTTCGACGGTCGCGTGCTGGTGGCCGAGGATAACCCGGTTAACCAGGAAGTGGCGCTGGCCATGCTCCAGCACCTGGGTTGCCGAGTGGCCGTTGCCGGCGACGGACGCGAGGCCCTGACCGCGTTAGCGCGCGAATCCTTCGACCTGGTGCTCATGGACTGCCAGATGCCGGTGCTGGACGGCTTGGCCGCCACCGCCGCTTGGCGGCAGCAGGAAAACGCTGCCGCTGGCCGGCGGATACCAATTATCGCCCTGACTGCCAACGTTATTAAGGGGGTGCAAGAGCAATGCCTGGCCGCAGGGATGGACGACTATCTCAGCAAACCGTTCGAGCAGGCACAGCTAGCGGCAATCCTGGAGCGCTGGTTGCCCACCGTCCAGGAGACCGCCCCTGGACCTGTCGTTTCCGCGTCCGCCGCTTCCAGGCCGCTCCAGCCGCCTGTCCCGGAGGCCGCCGCCGGTAACGCTGTACCTGCGCTGCCTGCCACTCCATCGCCTTTGCCGCCGCGATTGGCTCCCGGCGATTCGCCGTTAGACGAACGCGTTCTAGCCCAAATCCGCGCCTTGCAGCGGCCCGGTCAGCCCAGCGTGCTGGGCAAAATCGTCAGCTTCTATCTGGACAGCGCGCCTGCTTTGCTCCAGCGATTGCGGGAGGCGGTGGCTGCCGGGGACGGCGAAGCGATGCGCCAGGCGGCCCATAGTTTCAAGTCGGGGAGCGCTAACCTAGGGGCGACGCAGTTGGCGGCCTTGTGCAAGGAATTGGAGCAGCGGGGGCGGGAGCAACGCTTGGAAGACGCCCCTGCCCTGCTGCGGGAAGTGGACTGCCAGTATGCGCAGGTGCAGGAAGCGCTGGCCGTGGAGATGGAACAAAGACAAAATAGAACAGCGAACGGCACTGGCGTTTGATGGATGACCATCCAGCAATCTCCGCTCTCTTACCAAGGCGGCTTTCAGGCGAGCATGGCCGGAAAGTTGGTGAGCCATTATTCATCTTCCCCCTTTGGCAAAGGGGGGTCGAGGGGGGATTTCGCCAGACGAACAGACCGAAGCCAGTTCGTAATGCGCTTTGTCGTTCGGCTTGAGCGCCGCCCGTGTCGCCGCCAGCGTCTCCGGCTCCACGGTGAACACCAACCGTTGACCCTGCGCCAGCCTGACCGGAAAATCGGTGGAGATGTCGCCCGACTTGATGTAATACATCCCCTCCGTCGCCCAATGAAACTCCGTGTCCTCACCCGTCGAACGCAGATAGCGGCTACCCTCCCGGCCATAGCGTCGCGCCACGATAAAATCGCCATCCTGATAATGGCGCGAGAAGAACTGATACAGACGGTTGAACACCTCGCTGCGATCCAGCGTCGCGGTGGACGCCGCCGCCTTGCGCTCCAACACCGTGTGGTATTCATCAATCAACTCAGCCGTCGCGGGAACCGTTTCCAGCGCCGTCAATCGTTGTTCCCGCTCCGGCGCGCTCATCCCCGGCTTGAGGCCCAGTTGCTTTTCCAGCGCCTTAGAAGCTGTCTTGAAAAAATCAGATTGATTTTGAAAGATAATTTTTTCCGATACTACCGAGACAGGCCGATTTC
>JAGRHM010000110.1 GCA_020445005.1 Candidatus Competibacteraceae bacterium
TATATATTTATTTTTAATAAGTTCTTGGTACGCTGTTAGCGTTATTTTGAGTTCATTTGTGGTGATTTTTTCCCTAAAAAGATCATTTTTGACGTAAGTACGGCATGAGCTGTGGTTGTTATGATCAATAATTGTTATGCTTATAAAATCGAAAGAAACAATTTCATGCATACGGCTCAGTACTATTCTAATGATATCTTCTATTTTTAAGTTTGATAAAATCAGTTGATCAATATCTGACATTGTAGATAATGTGTGAAATTGTTTATCTATCTGGGCTGCCATTCTATTAAAAGAATGAGCTAAATCTTCAAATTCATCACCACTATTTACTTCTACGGTATAATTATAATTTTTATTAGAAATATACTTGATTCCATCCATAATTTTTTCAATTGGAATCAAATTTTTACGAATGTAATGAATACTAAAAAATGCCACTATAGCGATAGCTAGTAGCATAACAAGCGCAAAAATATTTTTAAAACCAGATATAGGTAATAATATATTATATTTTAAATTATTGGTAATTATTGTCCACTTTTTTATAGCAAAGTTTGGCTCTAAAAAAATTGACCAGTAATTTAAAATTAACTCTTCATTATTACTATCGTACCATGTAAAATTTCCTGAAGAAAATTTATTAATTTTAATTAAATTCTTGGAGGCTATTTTATATTCACCATGCGAGCAAAATAGTGCTCTGTTTAATTCGTCAAGAACACATAAATTTGTTTCTAATCCAAATGAGTCGATATCACCCCATAAGTAAGATTGGTCAATTTCTCCAATCAATATACCTTTTTCAGGATAATTTTTATCGACAAGCTGAAATAAAAATATTCTCGATGATAGATGAGGTGCATAGTCAGTGATAATAATATCATTACCTGATCTAAGGTGATTTATCTCTGTTTTAATTATTGTTAATAATTTTTCATAATTACTTAAAGTAGAAATGATATTTTTTTTATCATTAATATTAATTATTTTTATACTTTTAAACCCGCGTATTGTTTTTAAATTTATAGGTAAATCTTCCTGAGCTAAAATTTGAGCAATCCAATTAATTTTTGTTTTTAAAAATAACAATCTATCTAATAAAGATAGACCATAATTTTTGCTTATTTCTTTGAGATACTCATGTTGCTGATTGGTTGTAAAAATATCTACTTGTCTAATTGATAAAAAGGCTAATAGTAGAACTGGTAATAAAGAAGAAAGAATAAAAAGTAAAAATATTCTTCTCGCTACTTTACTACGAAGAAAAGATATTTCTATTTTCATAATTAGTTAGCTTAATTATCAGTAATCAGAAGCTAATCCAGTGAAACCTCCATTATTTGCCCTGATAATATCATCCTTACTTGCTTTGGCTGTTAGTGGGCTGGCACTTTTTCCATCTTTGCCCATGCTGTACAGATCGTAATCAGTATTTAATGGTACTAAGTTGTGATCTTTACGTAGTTTTCCGTTTCCTTTAGTGGTGGCAATGTTTAAATATTGGTAAGGATTTCCCCATGGATCTGAAAGAGGAATTCGCTCTGTCAGTTCATTAAGGGATTGTGGGTATCTAAAATAGACCGTATGGAAACGTTGAATTGCTGATTCAATAGATAAAATATCAGCTTTTGCCTGTGCAATTTTAGAACTATCTATAGATGTACTGTATAGACTTACCATTATTATGGATAAAATTCCAATTATAATAATGGTTAAGAGTAATTCCACTAGCGTAAAACCGTAGTATTTTTTTTGTTTTTTCGCATTTTTTAGTTCTTCGAGAATTCTCATGGAGTCCGCCGATTTGGGAGCTGAGTGTGTCTTCAACAAATTGATATTTAAATAAATTGCTCTAGATCGGCGTGCCGATTTTGGTCCGGAAATCCACATTCCACAGAAACCCTCGAAGAACCTTAATCAATTACTTAATTTCAATACAGCTTCTCAGGATTTTGCAGGCACTGTTGATCCGAAGGCGCTTCCAAATTGAACCAGGCTACCGGCTGGTTGGCGCTCAGCATGCGCGCCAAGGTAGTCTTACCACACTGCCGGGGACCGAGCAATGCCGTGATCGGCGAGCTGTCGATGGCGATGGTCAAACTTTGCAAAGCATCGGGACGATTGAGTATGACAGAATTTTACCATGAAAATTCGGATAAGAATTTCGGATTTTCATGGTAATAACTTTTGAGTCTGGTATAACAGCCAACCAGTGATCGGGTTTTGCAAATCTATAACAAGCCGATTTTCATGGTTCACTCTCATTATGCCAGCAGGAATGCTGCTACACTAATCGCGCCCTAACGCTTTCTGGCGCGGATTCGCGCCCTTTTCGCCTTTGAGAGAATAAAATGAACACTATTCGCCAAGAGGACTTCACTCGCTCGTGGGAGCATGACATGACGACCATTCGCCAGGATGATTTTATTCAGTCGATTGCCGATGCCTTCCAGTACATCAGCTACTACCATCCGGTCGACTACATCAAAGCGCTGGCGGCCGCTTATGAACGTGAAGAAAGTCCAGCCGCCAAAGACGCCATTGCCCAGATTTTAATCAACTCACGGATGTGCGCCGAGGGCCATCGCCCGATCTGTCAAGATACCGGCATCGCGCTGGTGTTCCTGAAAGTGGGCATGGATGTGCGCTGGGATGCGACGATGAGCGTGCAGGACATGGTCAATGAAGGCGTGCGCCGCGCCTATCTGAATCCGGATAACAAGCTGCGCGCTTCAGTGTTGCTCGATCCAGCCGGCAAACGCCAGAACAGCAAGGACAATACGCCGGCTGTTGTGCATTATGAAGTTGTTCCCGGCCACCATGTCGAAGTGATCTGCGCCGCCAAAGGCGGCGGTTCGGAAGCTAAGTCTAAGTTCGCTATGCTGAATCCGTCGGATGATCTGGTGGACTGGGTGTTGAAGACGGTGCCCACCATGGGCGCCGGCTGGTGTCCGCCGGGCATTCTGGGCGTTGGCATCGGCGGCACGCCGGAAAAAGCCCTGTTGTTGGCGAAAGAGTCATTAATGGCGCCCGTCGACATTCAGGAATTGGTTGCCCGTGGGCCAAAAAGTCGCGCCGAGGAGCTGCGCATTGAGCTGTATGAAAAGGTCAACGCACTCGGCATTGGCGCGCAAGGTCTGGGTGGATTGACCACCGTTCTGGATGTCAAAGTGCTCGATTACCCGACCCATGCCGCCAATCTGCCTATCGCCCTGGTGCCGAACTGCGCCGCGACCCGCCATGTGCATTTCCATTTGGATGGCAGCGGCCCGGCTAAACTCGATCCGCCGAGTCTAGAGGATTGGCCGAAGCTGACTTATGCGCCGGCCAACGCCCGCCGCGTCGAACTGTCCGAAGTGACCCGCGCAGAAGTAGCCACCTGGAAACCCGGCGAGGTCCTGTTGCTGAACGGCAAGCTGCTGACCGGTCGCGACGCCGCGCATAAGCGGATGACCGATATGCTCAACCGGGGTGAGAAGCTGCCCGTGGATTTCACCGACCGCTTTATTTATTACGTCGGTCCGGTCGATCCAGTGCGCGATGAAGTCGTCGGTCCCGCTGGTCCCACGACGGCGACCCGCATGGACAAGTTTACCCGGCAAATGCTGGAGCAGACCGGTTTGCTCGGTATGGTTGGCAAGTCCGAACGCGGCCAGATCGCCATTGATGCCATCAAGGATAATAAGGCGGTTTATCTGATGGCGGTCGGCGGCGCAGCTTATCTAGTGTCCAAGGCGATCAAGGCGTCTAAGGTACTGGCCTTCGAAGATCTGGGTATGGAAGCGATCTATGAATTCGAGGTGAAGGATATGCCGGTCACCGTGGCGGTCGATGCTCAGGGCAGCAGCGTCCATCAAACCGGGCCAAAGGAATGGCGGATGAAGATCGGGAAGATTCCGGTGGTGGAAGCCGCCTGATTAAGGGACAGTACCCTTTGTGCTCCCTCCTGGCGGAGGGGGCAGCGACTGCAATTTAAAAAGATCCTGGTTGCTCAAAATTTATACATACTAAAATTGATCCCAGCGCCGGCGGCGCTGCAGGGGAATATGCGGGATAATTAGGCCCAGCAGCAGGCTACCCACAACCACGCCGGCCCCTACTAGAAACCAATCGCGCTTGGATTCATCGCGCAGGGCAATGTTTTGGGTCTCAAGTTGTAGAAGCTGCTCCTGCAGCGCGGCGTTTTCCTGTTGCAGCCTCACATTATCTTCTTCAATCGTCAGGGTTTGAGAAGCAGCGCGACGGATGCCCGTTAACTCTTCGCCGCAACGGGCCAAGTCAGCCCGGGCAGTTTCCAGCATGTCCTTTTCGCCGCGCAAAGTCTGATTTTCGCTCTCAAGCACGGCCATGCGCTCTTCAAGCTGCGTCACCTGCTCCCGGGTCGGCGGCTGATCCATCAGGTAGCGCGTTAGAATCCAGCCGACGGTTCCCTCCGGCGTTTTAACCTGGGTATAGCCCTCGTCGCTGGTTCGCAGAATTTCCAGCGGCGTACCGCTCGACACCATGCGTAGAATCTTGTGCCGTGTGGAAGCGCCGCTGCGCACCGGGACCGTAAAGTCATCCGTCGCATAGCGGGTTTCGGCATGGACAGGACTGGTCAGAATGACCAGCAGCAACAGGGGGTACAGCAGCAACAAGCGCTTCACGCGGACTCCATTCAGATCGTGTACAAGAGGCTGGGTAGGCGATGACGCCAGACTCAATCCAGTTCGTGAATCATATCCGCCAGGCTTCCACCCGGCGGAATCATCGGTTTAACATCCTCGGTGCGATCAATCCAGACATCGACCACACAAGGGCCGGTATGGCTCAGCGCCTGCTCGATGCCAGTCGTTATTTCGTCAGGACGGCTGATGCGCACTGTTTCAATACCAGGGAACACTCGGCCCAGGTTCAGATAATTCGGATTCGGCGTTCGGCATTCCCGAGGGTCGATACAGGCTGGATCACACTGGACCGTGCGCGCCAGACAGGTCTCGTAATGGTGACCCTGGTTAAACATATCCTCCCATTGTCGCACCATGCCCAGAAAGCCGTTATTGAGGATAAAGACCTTGACCGGAATTCGGTTAGCCGCGATGGTGGCCAGTTCCTGAAGATTCATTTGGAAGCTGCCATCGCCATCGATGCACAACACGGTTTTGTCAGGACGGGCGTAACAGGCGCCGATGGCGGCGGGCAAGCCAAAGCCCATCGTGCCCAATCCCCCGGAACTAATCCACTGACGCGGTTCCTGGTAATTGTAGAACAGCGCCGACCACATTTGGTGCTGACCGACGCCGGTGACGACGATGCTGGTTTGCTCGGTCAAACGCGATAGTTCCTCGATGAAATGCTGGGGTTTAATGCAACTTCCACCGGTGCGGTAAGCCGGGGCATATTCCCGCTTCCACGCTTCTAGCTGGCGCAGCCATTCATCGATGCTTCCGCCGACATCGTCACGGGCGTTGGCGTAATTCAGGAAATCACTGGCGCTGGCGCGCAGAGGGTAGTCAGCCACAATGGCCTTGCCGATCTCAGTCGCATCGATATCGACATGAGCAATGGTTTTGCCCTGGTTGAACTCGCGCACGGCGACCCGGTCATCGAAACGCGCGCCGATGCTCAGGATAAAATCCGCGTCCCGCAACGCCCGGTTGGCGGCGACCGTGCCATGCATGCCCGGCATACCGAGACACCGGGGATGGTCGTGAGGAATCGCGCCCAGTCCCATGAACGTCAGGGTGATCGGCAATTGGCGCTGATCCACGAATCGGCGCAGTGCGCTGCTGGCCTTGGCGCTAATAATCCCGCCGCCTCCGATGACTACGGGGCGTTGCGCTCTTTGCAGCGCCGTCAGCAGGCGATCGGCGGTTGGGCGATGCATGGCCGCCTCGGGACGATAACCGCGCGGTAGTTTAAGCAGATGTTCGGTAGTGGACTGACCGACGAGGGCATTTTTGCAAATATCCACCACCACCGGACCCGGTCGTCCGCTGCCTGCAATGAAAAAGGCTTGGCGCAACACGCCGGCTAGCTCCCCAGCCTCCCTGACCAGATAATTGTGCTTGGTGATGGAGCGGGTGATGCCGACCATGTCCACTTCCTGGAAGGCATCCTTGCCGAGCATGGCGCTAGGTACCTGACCGGTGATAAAAACACAAGGCGCCGAGTCTTTGTAGGCATCGGCAATGGGCGTTACCAGATTGGTTGCGCCTGGCCCGGACGTCGCCAGCGCGACGCCGATTTTGCCGCTGGCCCGGGCATAACCTTCGGCGGCGTGACCGGCTGCGCCCTCCTGGCGGCATAGTACGAAACAAGGCGTTTTCCGGCCTTGCCGCATCCGCAGATTCAACTCGGCGTGCAAGGGAATTACCGCGCCGCCGGTATGTCCGAACAGGTAGTCGACGCCGAGTTCATTCAGCACATCGATAGCGATCTCGGCGCCGCTGCGCGCCGGCGGCGCGGCGCATTCTGCAACAGGTTCTTTCACTTCCAGCATGGAGAAATACCTTTTGGGTCTTGAATCCATCGGGTTGCCGCCGATTCAGTCGGTTCCAATGGAAGAAGGTCGGGACAGGCCATTGTAACCCCTTTCTCGCCAGTCCAAAGGCTATTCCACTCATTTTGAGCTACGCCGGTCAACGCGAACCGTTCGGAATGACCGGATTGAATCACACCGATCCGCGAATAGCGCGGTAATCTAGCGTTAGCAGAAATGGCATGAAATTTGAGGGGTTAAATCAACATCCTTAAATTTAGAGTGTGGAGAGATCGCTATGGCAACTGCAAATCGCATGATTCAGAAGGGTAGCACCGGTGCTGATGTCAAACTCCTGCAAGGGTTACTGAATCAGAAAGTCTCTCTGACCAAGCTGCCCCAGGGAAAGAAACTGGTCGAAGATGGCATCTTTGGGTCGAAAACCGATGCCGCTACGCGCACCTTTCAACAAATGAAAGGATTGAAGGTCGATGGGATTGTTGGCCCGAAAACCTGGGGCGCATTGGGCGTCACGTATACGGGTCCGGGAGCCAGCCCCGCGCCGCCTGCCGGCAAACCCAAGTTCGAGGAAAAAACCGCCAAGGATGGTTTTGATGGCGCGGTCAACCCGCCCTGGCAGATGGTGCCCATGAGCAGGCAAAAGACCGTGATTTTGAAGAATGCCGCCAATCTCACCGTGGTCAGTCGCAACCCGGGCATCGCCACGATCGAAGATGTCCCGAAGTGTTTCGTGCATGGCGGTCGGGACTTGATCATCAAAGGCAAGACCAAAGGTACGACATTTATTGATGTCAAGGATGGCGCGACCACAGTGGCCAGTCTGGAGGTTGCCGTCAAAATCAAGAAAACCATTCAGGCTTCGTTTCATCTCGTCGAGGACAGCGCCGGTCACAAAACCAGTCGCAATGCCAGCAGCGTTGACGGCTGGGTCAAGACCATGAACGATATTTTCCTGCCGCAAGTTAATATCCAGGTCACCAAGAAGCGGGCGATCAGCGTCAAGATCAATAAGGACCTGGGGGCAGTGGTGCGCTTCTCCTCGCATTTGGCGGGGGTGCCGGCCAGCGAGCATGAATGGGATCTGGTCACCGCCAAGGGTGATGCAGCCGCTGACTTCAATGTGTTCTTCGTTTGGGAGTATGAGCAGGATATCAATCCCAATCACGACGATACCGACGTGGGCACCCTCGGCAAGAACTGTATTTTCGAAGATCACGCCGGGACTAATGTCGGCGATACGCTGGCTCACGAACTGGGCCACACCCTGGGAGTGAACGATTTCTATGGCGTGACTGAAGAGCCGCTGCTGATGTACGGCATCACCGATCAGCGTGGCCAGAAAATTCCCAAGGCGCACGCTAACACCATGAATCCATGAACAGGGTAAAGGCTCATGAACCGTTGGCGCGTCTGGCTGTTATCCCTAGCGGGCGCAACGCTCCTGCTGGCCCTGCTTATCTTTCAGTTTCCCCGAGGAATCGCCATGAACAATGATATTGCCCATCAAGTCAACACGGCTTTCGCCGCCGCCCGTACGGGTGACTATGAACCGGTATCGCAACTGGGCGAGCAAGGCGCCGGCATCATTCCCCATCTGCAACCTTATTTGCGTGACGAGAATGAGATGGTGCGTCTGCAAGCTGTGGCGCTGTTAACCACTTTCGATGATCCGACGGCGATTCCCTTGCTAACGCAGGCGTTGGGCGATCCGTTGCAGGACATCCGCGCCCGGGCGGCGCTAGCGCTTTACGAACGGCATGATCCGTTGCAACTGGCGGAGCAGGTCGAGGTGGGCGAAGCGTTACGCGCCAGCCTGGAACAGGGCAACGACACAGCGGCGACTATTCTGTTGCTGAGCTACTTCCCAGACGAGGCCAGTCTAAAGGCGCTGGAAGCGTTGCGCGAACGCGCTGGGGATGCGCAAACCGAGTTGGCAACCTGGGCGCCGGTTGTGTCAGTCCAGTTACCGATTGCGGTCAGCCTCTCCCGCCTGGGCGAGCGGGCCGCGCGTTTGACCTTGTTGCAAACCAGCGCCGACGGTTCGCTGGCGGAGCGGGAATTTCTGTTGTCGGTGCTGCGAGAAATCGATGCTCCCGAGGTCTTGCACGCCCTGGCGGCGGGAACGCTGGATGATGTTCCCGAGGTCTTGCACGCCCTGGCGGCGGGAACGCTGGATGATGTAAGCGAAGTTGGCGGCGGTGTTCCCTCCGGCGTTCAACCTCGCCGGCGACTGTGCGATCTGGCAGTAGTGAGCTTGGTCAGGCGACTGAGTTTGCCAGTGAACTTTAGCATCGACGACCAGCGCCGGTTCACACCTGCCGAGATCGACAGGGTGCGGCAGGAAATAACCGGTCGTCTGCCCCGGTAGGTCAAAAATTATACAACAATTTTTGTAGCCTGGATGCAGGTCGTCAAGCCATGATCTAGAGCATGTCCTCAATTAGGGAATTCACATAGAGAGTCGGCCTCCCCATAAAACAGACCCTCTATAAAGCACATATACTTAGCTTTGTGAAGCTCCTAATGGAGAATGCGCCCTAGTGTCAGGGACAACAAGATCTTTGTGTTTCCCACCATGTTATTTTCTCCTCCTATGAACATTCGCCGGTTGCTTGTGATCATTAGAACCCTTTGAAGCATCAATAATATTGATTATTTCTTCATAAAAAGCATCAGTTAAGATCGCCGTGAAGGCGTTTTTACTGACACTCTCGGAGGGAATCCCTAACTTGTCGAGCGCACACCGTATGCAATTTTGCAGTTGGCGCTTGTCAAGATACGCTTTGCCCTCGGGTGATTTTAGGTCGGATAGATCCGCCAGCAACAAGGTCAAGCCCGCGATCACCTTAAGCAACACCACATGATTGTTGTTGGGCGGCGGGGGAGGTCGCTTTGGCTTTGGGAGCGTTGGGGTTGCCAAGGTTGCCAAGGTTGTCAGGATTGCCAGAGGGACACCCCGATGTTTACACCAGTCGAGCAACGCCTGTCGGGTGACGCGGGTGGTTTGCCAGTCGATCAAGGTTCGGTCATGGTCAACATAGGCATAGGTTGCAGGGAGGGCTTGACGCTGAATGGCGTTAATCAAATCACGCTCGTGTCGCGTGACCTGTGCGGAGGCGGCCTGTTTGCAACTCACGCCAGCAAGTGCACAGGCGACTTGTTCAATGGTAAAAACCTCCTTCAGTTTCTCCTCGTTGAGTGATGCTGTATCCATGTCGTCGTTCTTCGCCTCCGACGTCACAAATCGTGACAAGCTCGCATTATTAATGATGTATTGCTGTGTTGCTTGGAATTCTGCTGAACCCGTGCCGAGAGCAGACGATTACGGCGGAATCAACACCAGCTTGCCCGTGAAAGTTTTAGCCAGGAAATCCTGTTGCGCCTTGACAATATCCTGGAGCGGATAGGTTCCGGCTACCACGGGCTGGATTTCACCACGCGAAATGTAGCCCGTCAGGTTTTCAAATACGACCGGTTCCTGCCGCGTACAGCCCAACAGCGTCAAATCTTTAAGGTACAGCGTGCGCACATCCAGAGTAACCAGCGGACCCGCGA
>JAGRHM010000111.1 GCA_020445005.1 Candidatus Competibacteraceae bacterium
GTCTGGAGTAAAAATTGGCGGTGGCGCGCGCGCAGTGGCGGACGCCGAGTGAAGAACCGCAAGTGATACATCCGGAAGAGCGCTTGTGCTATCAGGTGCTGCAAGGGCGCGAGCGTTTCCAGTATTTCCACCCGGCAACACCCTTGCCGGGCGAAGCACCGGCAGACGATCGCTCGTCGTGCGGGTGGCAAACCTGCTTGAGCAGCGGCGTTTACCGTCAGGCGCGCTGTATCGGGGCATTATGCCTGCGTTTCCCGGCGAAGTACGCACTGACCGAGGAGTGTCGCTTTGTAGTAGACCTGATCACGCAGAGTCTGGAGCGCGAGGAGGCCCTGAACGGGATGCAGGAGGATCTGGCGGCCCGGCTCCGTTATGAAATCGGCTTGGCGCAATTCGCCAGCACCCTGATCAAGGCTCCGAAAACCGAGGATACGTTGTCGACCGCCTTGCAACAACTGCCGGATGCAACCGAAGCGAGCCACTTGTATTTATTCACCAATTTTACCGATCCGGTCGATGGCTTGTGCTGCCGGCAAACCCATGAAGTATGTCGTTTTGGCGTGACGGCGCAATTAAGCAATCCACTCCTCCAGCACGTTCCTTATTCTGCAATACCGCTGTTCCACCAAGAGCTGGCGCAGCGGCGGACCGTCAATCGCATCGTCGCACAATTGCCCACTGCGGAACACGAGATTTTGCAGTCGCAGGACGTTCTCTCAATCCTGATGATCCCGATCTTCGTACATGACGTCTGGCGCGGCCTCATGGGCCTTGACGACACCCGCCAGGAACGGGAATGGAGCGAACAGGAAGTTCGCCTGTTACAGACTGCAGCGGAGATTTACCAACTCTACCGGCAACGCCAGGATCAGGACGCGGCGTTGCGTGAAAGCGAAACCCGTCACCGCAATCTGTACCGCCCGATGCGCCTGGTCTGTGACAACACGCAGGACATGATCTGGGCCAAGGATATTCAGCGTAATTACCTGTTCGCCAATCAGGCGATCTGTAAGCAACTCTTGATCACGGTCGATCCGGATGAGGCGGTAGGCAAGAGCGATTTATTTTTCGCCGAGCGCCAAATCCACGCGCATCCCGATGATCCCAACTGGATGACCTTCGGCGCCACCTACCGCGCATCGGACGCCATGACGATGCATGAGGCCCGCAGTTTGCGTAACGAAGAATCCGGCTATGTTTGTGGCCAATGGCGGGTGCTGGATGTCGTCAAATCGCCCTTGCTGGATGAACAAGGGCAATTGATCGGTACAGTCGGCTGCGCGCGCGACATTACCGAGGCCAAGCAATCCCAACTGGAGCGCGAAGCCGACCGGCAGCAATTGTTCGAAAGTGAAAACCTTCTGAATCTGATCATCGAAGCTATCCCCAATCCAGTGTTTTACAAGAACGCCGATTTCCGTTACGAGCGTTGCAATCAGGCGTATGCCAATTTCCTGGGCATTCCCAAACCGCAACTGATCGGCGCTTTGGTGCATGACCTTTTTCCACGCGATCTAGCGGACATTTATCACCGCGCCGACCGGTTGTTGCAGCAAACCGGCGGTCAACAAATCTATGAAGCTCAGTTGATGCATGCCGACGGCTCCCGCCATGATGTTATTTTCTACAAGTCGCTCATTTTAAATGCAGACGGCGCCCTGCGCGGCATCGTCGGCGTGGTGGTCGACATCACCCAGCACAAACAGACTGAGGTGCAGTTGCGTCGCATTGCAGAGACAGACACGCTGACGCAGACCTATAACTATAACCGCGCCTATTTCTACGGTCATGGAACGCGAGTTCGACCGGGCACGGCGTTATCGGCGGCATTTGTCGTTGATCATGCTGGATCTGGATCACTTCAAGACGATTAACGATACCTACGGCCACGATGTCGGCGATCGGGTGCTGCAAGAAACCGCTGCGCTGATTCAGCGGGTGATGCGTAAGCATGATGTTCTGGTGCGCTGGGGCGGCGAAGAATTCGTGGTGCTGTGTGTGGAAACGCCGGTGAGCGAAGCCTACAACCTGAGCGAACGCCTGCTGGAAGGTCTGCGCCAGCGCGTCTTCCCGGTCGTCGGGCAGATTACCGCCAGTTTTGGTGTGGTGGAATACGAGGGTGATGAATCGACCAAGCAGTTGTTCAAGCGTTTGGACACTGCATTGTACGCCGCTAAAACCAAAGGGCGTAACCGCATCGAATGCATGGTGTAAGTCGCTTAAACATGCTCATGTAACCCACACTCGCGCTTCAGACCGAAAAAGCGGGTTTCCTCGGGACTCATGCCATCCACCAGCCGGCGGGTGGTATGCACATCGCCAATGGAAACATAGCCCTGTTCCCACAGCGGGTGATAGGGTAAGCCGTGCTTGCTCAGATAGCGGTAAATGTCGCGATCGGTCCAGTCGATGATAGGGTGAACCTTGCAGCGGCTATTACGCCATAACAACACATCGAGATGCTGACGGCTTTTCGCTTGTTGCCGCCGCAGACCGGAAATCCAGGCTTCTGCGCCCAGATCGCGCAGCGCCCGTTGCATCGGTTCGACCTTGTTCAACTGGTTGTAACGATCGATCCCCTCCACCCCCTGCTCCCAGAGCTTGCCATAACGAGCCTCTTGCCAGGCCGGGCTGTACTGGGAGCGATAAATATGAAGATTCAGCGACAACCGTTTGGTCAGTTCATCAATAAACCGGTAAGTCTCAGGAAACAGATAACCGGTATCGACCAGCAAAACCGGAATATCCGGTTGCTGTTGAGTGACCAAGTGCAGGCAGACTGCCGATTGTGCGCCGAAACTGGAGGTCATCACGATGCGGTTCGGGAAATTTTCCAGCGCCCACGCCACCCGTTCCTCGGCAGACATCGCTTCCAGTTCATGGTTCGTCATTTCCAGATCAAACCACGGCTGATCGACAGAGGGTGGGGAAAGAGGCTGCGCCTGCGCCGGACTCATCGGAGGATTCCTTGTCATCAATGGCAAGTGGAAAAAAAATGAGGGCCTGAATGCCTGACTGTTTCGCTGTAGAATTTAGCAGGGTCTTTATAAACCCAAAAGGAATGAATATCTATATATTTATTCCTTTTTGATATTAAATTACCAACTTCTGACGCCCAATGCCTGACACCTTGCTATGCACTACCCTGAATCCTTTGACGTTATCGTAATTGGCGGCGGCCACGCTGGCACGGAAGCCTGCATGGCCGCAGCGCGCATGGGTCTGAACACCCTGCTGCTGACCCACACTATCGAAACCGTAGGCGCGATGAGTTGCAACCCGGCGATCGGCGGCATTGGCAAAGGTCATCTGGTCAAGGAGATCGACGCGCTCGGCGGCGTCATGGCGCGAGCCGCCGACCGAGCCGGCATCCAGTTTCGCATTCTGAACAGTCGCAAAGGGCCGGCGGTGCGCGCTACCCGTTGCCAGGCCGACCGGGCGCTCTACCGGTCCGCCGTGCGGACACTTATCGAGAATCAACCGAACTTGCGCGTCTTCCAGCAAGCCGCTGCTGATTTAATCGTTGAAGGCGACCGGGTCACGGGCGTCATCACGCAGACCGGCATCCG